>CBFDAZ010000099.1:0-11127 GCA_965602825.1 uncultured bacterium | reverse complement strand
GGCGTCAGCGTGCCGTCTTCGGCCTCGGTGTACTGCTGGAAGACGACGTTCCAGAGCTCGAGCCAGCGGTCACAGTCGCAGCCGACCCGGCAGTCCGGCTTGCCGCAGCCGACTTCGGGCCCGAGATCCACGTGGACCTCGGTACACGGGCCGCACGGCCCTTCCCAGCGCACCTTGGGCCACCAGTTGTCCTCGCGACCGAACCGGATGATGCGTTCCCGGGGGACGCCAACCTGCGTGTGCCAGATCTCCTCGGCCTCGTCATCGGTCTCGAAGATGGTGACCCACAGGCTCTCGGGGGCGAGGTGCATGAACTCGGTCAGGAACTCCCAGGCGTAATGGATGCCGCCCTCTTTGAAGTAGTCCCCGAATGAGAAATTCCCCAGCATCTCGAAGAAGGTGTGATACCGGGCCTTACGTCCGACACCGTCGAGGTCGCCCATGCGCGCGCACTTCTGGCAACTGGCCACCGTGGGAGCGGGTGGCGCTTCCTCACCACGGAAGGCCGGGACGTACGGCTGTACCCCGGCGCTGGTGAAGAGCGTCGTGGGATCATCCAGTATCAAGGGGGCGCTTGGTCGGACCAAGTGCCCGCGTTCCTTGAAGTAGCCGAGGAACGCTTCTCTCAGTTCCTGCATCTTCATCTGTCATGCATCTCCCGACTTGATTGGGTCTCTCGAGCGGCGGAGGCCCGCTCCGCCTCACCAGCCCTCTCCCGCCAGGCCATTCAGTGCCGGCATCCTGGAGCGCGGCTTGGTCCGGCGAAATGCGGCGCCACGCCCCATCGGCGTTAGCCTGGGCGCTGTGCACTACGGACTTGGGCCGGATACTCCGCCTGCAGACGGCAGCAGGCTCGTATTCGGCCCCTCCTCACGGCTCATCTCAGCGCCTATGGTCCCAGTCCCCGCCTTCCGCACACACTCCACGACGGTCTCTATCCCCCAACCTATGCGAGACTGAGGAGGTCAGCGCGCATGGGGGACGGGGGAGAGGCGGCTCGCCGTCAGCGCAAGGGTCACTCCTGTGTCGCCGTTGCCTCATCCGCTTCAGCGGACGGCTTGCGGCCGACAACCTCGCCAGCCTTCGTCGCCACCCCGCTGAACCGCCGCAGGGCGTCGCCAATCGAGCGGCCCAAGCGCACAACGTCCAGTCTGGGCAGTCCGCGTCGGTCCTCCTCCTCGTCTTCGGGGAGGGTGGGCACCCACCGGTAGAGAGCGATGCGGATCGCGGCTGCAATCGGCACCGCCACGATCAGGCCGACCAGCCCCCAGAGCTGGAAGCCCGCCATGAGCGCGAACAGCACGGCCAGCGGATGAAGCCCAACCTGACGGCCGACGATGCGCGGCATGACCAGGTTGTCCGAGATCTGGTTGATGGCGATGACCAGAGCGCCGCTGACCAGGCCGGCGATGATGCTGTGATGGTCGGCGGTCGCCAGACCGGCGAAGAAGGCCGCACCAGCCGACACGGTCTGCCCAAGCCACGGCACGGCATAGGTCACTCCGGCCAACAGGCCGATAATCAAGGCGTAGTGAGTGCCGAAGTGGAGACCGACTCCCCACAAGGCGATGGCCGTAGCCACCCCTGCCAGCGCCGAAACGGCTACTAAGCCACGTACATACGACCCCAGCATCCGGTTCACTCGGCCAACGACCTCATCGACGTCCTTCGACTGCTGAGGCGAGAAGAAGACGGCCTGAGCGCCTCGGCGCAACGGATCGATGATCAGCATGAAATGGAAGGCGACCAGAGTGCCGAACAGGGCCAGAAACAGCATCCCGACAGCCTGCAGTGCCCGGCCGCCGAGCCAGCCCAGGATCGTGCCTTTGTGCTCGTCGGCCCAGACCCGGCCTTGGTCGACCTGCCGGTCGAAGTACTCGGCGACATCCGTCTGGGGCAGGTAGGGCTCGAGCCACCTCTCAGCTGTGGCTTGAGTGCTGTCGTAGATGGCATTGATGCGCGAGGCGTACAGCTTGCGGTTCGTCCATGCCTCCCCGGCCTGCCCAATGACCCGGGGCACGAGGACCACGAGGAGCAGGACCAGGACGGCGAAGATCAACGCCATCACCGTCCAGACGGCGCGCTGGCGGCTCCAACCCCTCGACTCCAGGCGGTCAAGCCAGGGATCGAAGATGTAGGCCACCACGAAGCCGGCGCCGAACGGCACAAAGACCAGCCGGATCTTGTAGACGATCAGGCAGAGCAGTATCGCCAGAGCGACGCCCAGTGATACACCAGTAACCAGGCGCATCCACGATCGGCTATCCACCGCTGTTCTCTCGCTCCCCGCTGTTAGTCTGAGAAGACTTCGCCCGTCGGCTCGCCACAGTGCGACTCATGTCTCGTCGCTGAGAATGCGTTTGAGGCGATCGAGCGCTCGATGCTGCAGCCGCGAGACATGCATCTGGGATATGCCAAGTCGCTTGGCTATCTCAGTCTGGGAAAGCTCCTGGTAGTAACGCAGTACGATGATGACCCGTTCTCGTGGTGGCAGACGGGAGAGCGCGGCCTTGATCGTCTCCCGGTCTCCGATCGACTCGATGGCGGCATCGGGGGCGCCCTTCCGCTCCTGGCTGGGCAGCTCGGTTTCCTCGCCGCCCTCCGACGAGGACAGGGAGTCGATGGACAGCAGATCGTACTGCGAGCTGGCCTCCACCGCTTCCACCACCTGCTCCTCGGTGACGTTCAGCGTAGCCGCGAGTTCGGCGTAGGTCGGCGAGCGGCCCCGCTCCTGACTCAGTTTCTCGGCGGTTTTGCGGATGCGATGAACCAGCTCCTGGATGCGTCTGGGCACCCGCATTCCCCATCCGCGGTCGCGGAAGTGGCGCCGTATCTCGCCCTTGATCGTCGGTACGGCGAAGGTCGCGAAGCGGGTGCCGCGCTCGGGGTCGAAGCGGTCTACCGCGTTGATCAAGCCGACCATGCCGACCCCGACCAGGTCGTCGAAGCTCTCCCCGGCCTGCGAGTAGTCCTTCGCCACATGGCGGACCAACCCCGCGTGGCGCTGGATAAGGTGCTCGCGGAGCTCCGGAGCCTTCGTCTGGCGGAGCTCACGGAAGAGTTCTTCGGTTGGCCTTGCGTCCCAACCTGAGGGCATCCCGGTTTACCTCGCGAAGCGCTTCACCATCGTGACTCTGGTGCCCCCGCCAGGCCGGGACACAACTTCGGTCTCGTCCATGAGTTTCTGGATCAGGAACAGCCCCAATCCACCTCGCTTCTCAGGATCCGCGTCGCTGACCACATCCGCCTGGGCCGGGTCGAACCCACAGCCCTCGTCCTCGACGTCGATTCTCATCTCGCCATCGCCGGGATAGCAACGGATGCAGATGGTCCCGGGACCACCGTCTCGTTCACGGAAGGCATGGTCGATGGCATTCGTGCAAGCCTCTGACACCGCGACCTTGATGTCGTCCACGTCCTCGTACGACGCGCCCAGACGAGAGGCGACCCCGGACACCGCCAGGCGAACCACGGTCAGCCAGCGCGCGTCGCTGGGTATCATCAGTTGCACCGGGATGGGGGTCTCAGGTTCGGGAGACGTCATTGGTCCCTTCCTCCCTCCTCGCGGCCAGGAGTTCCGAAGCCTCCTCCACGCTCTGCCGCACACCCAGCATCTCGCGAGTTCCCGATATGTCGAATACCTTGAGCACGACCGGCGTGCCGCTCGCCACGGCCGTTGCGCCACCACGTTCCGCCGACTGTTTGGCTGCTTGCACCAGGATTCCGAGGCCGATGCTGTCCAGGTACTTGACCTCCAGAAGGTCCACGAGGAGCCACGGCGGACCCTCCACGTCACTCAGCGAATCCGCGAGCGCTTCCCGCAGCTCCGGACCCGTGTAGGCGTCCAGTTCGCCGCTGGCAGCCACTACCGTCAACCAGTCTGCGACTTGCCGACGCTCGATCTTCACTGACTGCCATCTCCTCTCTCTACTTCAGCGGCCGCGGTCACGGGAGGGCCATCGTCCGGCTGACCGTGGGCGCCACTACGCTGCGCACGCACGGTCTGCAGCCACTCCCCAATCTTGCGCTCGCGACCGCGGTCTGTGGGATCGTAGAAGAGCACGCCGGCCAGGTCCGCGGTCAGGTATTCCTGATTGACCCAGCCTCCAGGGTAGTCATGGGGATAGCGGTACGAACCGGGGTCGGCCTGCGATCCCACGTTGCGCAGGTGCGCTGGCACCGGGCTGCGTGCCCGCTCCTTGGCCACCTCCATGGCCGCCGCGATGGCCCTGTAGGAGGCATTGCTTTTGGGGGCCGAGGCAACGTAGATCGTCGCCTCGGCCAGGGGGATCTGAGCCTCCGGCATCCCCACCAACTCAACGGCCTGGGCCGCCGCGACGGCCAAGACGAGCGCCATCGGGTCGGCCAGCCCGACATCCTCCGCAGCCTGTATGACCAGGCGCCGCGCAACGAACCGCGGGTCCTCTCCGCCGGCCAGCATCCGGGCCAGGTAGTACAAGGCGGCGTCCACGTCTGAGCCCCGCATGCTCTTGATATAGGCCGACGCGTTGTCGTAGTGCCCGTCGCCCTGTCGGTCGTATTCCAGACTCGGCGTCTCGGCGGCCCGGGCCTGTTCCGCGTCAACATGACGGATCCCGTTGTCCGCCGGTGGCGTGAGCAGGGCCGCCATTTCCAGGTGATTCAGGGCGGCCCTGGCGTCCCCCTCGGCGGCGTTCCCGATATGCTCGATCGCCTCGTCGCTAACCTCGACGCACAGCCGGGCGATCCCGCGCTCTTCGTCCGCAACCGCTCGGCGCAGGAGCACGACCACCTCATCTCCGCTCAATGGCTCGAACTCGAATACGGCACACCGCGAGAGCAACGGCGAGGATATGGTCCGCCACGGGCTCTCGGTGGTCGCCCCGATCAGCGCGAAGACGCCGCTCTCGACGTGGGGCAGCAGCGCATCCTGCTGGGTGCGATTGAGACGATGGATCTCGTCCACGAACAGAATGGTCTGTCGTCCGTGGAACTGCAGCCGGTCCCGTGCCTGGTCTGCTTCATGCCGCAGTTCGCGCACGCCGCTCTCCACGGCTGAGAGCTTCGTGTACGCGGCGCTGGTCATGTGGGCGATCACTTCGGCGAGGGTGCTCTTGCCGGTGCCTGGGGGGCCATGGAAGATGCACGAGGGCAAATGGTCGCGCTCCATGGCTGTCCGCAACGGGGATCCGGCCGCCAGCAAGTGGGGCTGGCCGACCATCTCATCCAGGGAATGGGGCCGCATCCTGGCCGCTAAAGGCACGCGCGGCGCCTTTTGGGCGCCGTGTGCGAAGAGATCCATCGCGGTCAACCTGTCAGCTTCCCCTCCGCGCCGAGCTCCTGGGAACGGGGGAAATTGCTGCGTGAAGATCCGGTTGTCTCAACCCGTCTGCACTCACGCCCAAGCAGCGGCACTGTGATCACAGGCCCGGAGCGATCGGAGGCGGGAGCGGTCAAGCTGACGGGAGCTTTGTCCCCGCGGATGGGCCGGGGTGGCCCCTTACTGACGAGGGCCCCGCGGATGCCGTGCGCCTTGGGTCTTTGAACCCTGAGGTCCAGGTGGGTGCCCTCTCAATCGCCTTGCGATTCCCCTGACGGGGCTGCCACGCGGTCGACCGAAGTAGAGCTCCCGTTTTAGTCGGTGTTGGCTCAATAATACCGGCTAGGCGTCACGCACACCGCAGGGCGGCATCTCGTCGAGGGAATGATACCACTTCGCCTTCCGAATTGCAAGCAACCGGGCAGGGGCGCTCAGGAGGTCCGTGAGGCGAGCGGCGGAGCGGGGCCGAGGCGGCCTAGTTGCGGCGGAAGAAGACGCAACAGCGGCGGCAGACGGGCAGCGTGCCGGCTTCCCGAAGGGTGCGGCGGAACCGGCGGAGCTTCTCGCCGTTCCAGATCTCCATCAGGGTCTGGTCGTTCAGGTTGCCGGCATTGAACCCCTCGCACGGCGACACCTCGCCGTTGGGGTGGATCATGGTGAACAGCCAGAGGCAGACCGCCTTGTCCGGGCCGACGGGTGTCGTCGGCTCCAGGTAGTACTGACACATCTCGTGGTGGTTGAGGTCGGGGTAGACGACCACCGGGCGCTCGTCGTCGCGGCTGAGGAGGGTGTCGACCTCGTCCGCCAGAGCATTCGTATCGACCTCGGCCTCGTCGGCCTCGCCCATCTCGGCGAACGCGCCCTGTTCCAGCAGCCCCGCATGCCGCGTCTGTTGCTGCTGCACGGCCTCTGCCGGCTTGAACCACATGTGCTGGAAGTTCACGGCAGCAACGGGCCAGCCGCTCACCAGGTCGGCCACCTCATTCAGGCGCGTCGCGTTCAGGTCGGTCATGGGGCAGTTGATGATCGTGATGGGCGTCACCGAACCATGCCGGGCCTTCACCTCCTCCAGAGCCTCTACCCCCTTCGCGAGCCTGTCGTAGGAGTCCGGGACGCAGGTGGTGGCGTTGTGGACATCGGGCGGACCGAGAAGGGAAACGGTGACCACTTTCAGGCCGGAGCTCACGAGCTCCTCCGCCCGTTCCTCGAGCCTGGTCGCGTTGGTGGCCATCGTTGTCACAACGCCACGGTCTCGCGCGTGACTGATGACGGCCGATAGCTCCCGGTACAGCAGCGGCTCGCCGCCGCTGAGGCAGACATAGGAGCCGGCCTCGCCGAGCTGGTCGATGACGCGCCTGGCGAGGTCCAGGGGGATGTCCTTCGTCTCACGCAGGCGCCGCGCCGTCTCATCCTGGGAATGGATAACGTGGCACATGCGGCAGCGCAGGTTGCACCGCATGGTCAGGCGGAGGGTGACACCCAATGGGGGGCGACTGCTGCCGTCTTGCCGTCGGTAGTCCAGGGGCAGCGTCAGCCGCCGCACTTGGCTCCCCAGGAACCACGACAGCAGCCACCACTGACGCTTCCGGACTGCCCAGCCAAGGGCCCGGCAGCCGAGTCTAGCCGACCGTAGCATGGGGGCCCCTGTGGTACTTCGACGATTGGCGGTTGGCGTGGGGTGACGGAACCTGCCTCAAGGACTTACCGTTTCTGGCACCGCCGGCACCCTTGCCGGCAGGGGGCGCGAGCGATTGCCTCTCGGCCATCTCACGGTGCCGCGACTGCGGCGTGGATGGTTGTCGCGAGTCGGGGCTCACGTATCTGCTAGCGTTCCAGTTCGCCCATCGCCTCGATGATCGGCGTGGTCTCTATCTGCTCTTCTTCGGTGAGGTCGCGGTAGACCTCCAGACCGATGTCGAAGAACACCCGCATCGCTTCGCGGGCCTGCTTCCGCACCTCGCTGCTCAGCATGTTGAGGACCCCGATGCCGTCGCGGACCTGGTCCGCATAGCGCTGGATCACATCGCGCCGCTCCTCGGGGTCGAGCGCGCTGAACTGGCGGTGTCGGGCCTCCAGGGCTTGCCGCACGTCCTCCTCGTTGAGCCGAAGCATCTGTTCGGTATGCCGCAGTACGCGTGCCTCCCGCTGTTCCGCCGGCAGGCTCTCGTAGCGCCCGAAGACCGCTGCGCGGTCGATCGGCGCCAGCCAGAAGCCGCGGGTCCACGTGAGGTTCTCGCCGTTGACCTGGGCCAGCACCTCCTCCAGGGCTGCCGCCTCGGCTGGCTGCGTCGATATGATCGTCTCCTCGAGCTCCGGCAGGTACCCGATCGGGGCTGCGCACTTGTTGGTTACCGCGCGGGTGATGTCATCCACGGTGCCCGAGCCGCCCGACAGGCTCAGCGTGGTCTGCGCCGGGCGCTCCCACCCGGGCGGCGTCTCATCGGGCCCGAAGGGGCCTCCCTCCGGCACCAGGATATAGGCGTTGTCCCAACTGGTCACGCCTGCAATGGCGAGCTGATCCAGGGCCTCCGGCAGGGGCGCGCAGTCGATCTCCACCGTCACGCGCCGCTTCCCGGCGAAGGGCTCGGCCACGACCAGTGTGCCGGTCTGTTCACACACCGCCGCGAGTACGTCGGCAAGGAGCTCGGCTTTCACATCGATCGTGACGGTCGGGACCTCGGCCGCCTTCGCGACCTGGTCCTGAGCCAACCCGAGATGTCCCGCGCAGCAGAGGGCCAGAATCGTCAGCAAACGCATGGGTGAACTCCCCGTCGCCTCAGGTGGAGACGTGCTCGCAAACTTCGGGCCGGAGCGCAAGCCACGCGCTCCGGCCATATAATACTCGGATTCCCCGGAGACGGCCGCCGGACCTTGTCGTCAGTCGAGCGACTGCGTACTGAGCAGCGATGCAAAGCAGACGGGCGTATCGGCTTCGACCGCCGGGTACGCGCCGTACACGGCCGCAGGCTCGGCGGTCGCCCCACCCGAATCGGCGGTCACAACCTCGGTCGCTGGGCCGGGCGCTTCCGTCTCGTCTGGTACATCCGTGGCAGGCGCAAGCATCGCGGTGGGGCTGGGGCTGACCGGCCCGGAAGAGGCTTCGAGAAGCCGCAGGTCCATGGCGGCAAGGGTCATCACCGGTCGAGGCGCCACCGCCGGCGCTGTCGGTTCCGGCGCAGGCTCCTCGGGCGCGGCTCCCATCTCAGGCGGGCTGTCCGCCGCATCCGGTGCCGCCGTAGGCCCGCTCGGCGCCGCGGTGTCGGCCGGTCGAGCCGGCCCGATCAGGGACGCGACCCGTGACGCGCGCCTGGGGCGCCGATTGGGCCGATGGTTGTCCGTGTGAGTGGCCCTGGCCTGGTTTCCGGCGGCCTCAATGGCCCGAGCGACGGCGACGACCTCGCCAAGGGCCGAGTCCGCACTCCCGAGGCCGGCCGTCATCGGGGCCACGTAGAGCCGTGGCTTGCCAATCTGCCAACCAACCAGGAGCACCGCCAGCGCCAGGGCTCCCACGGCCAGCACCAGGCGAGCGTGCCCTCCCAGCAGGGCCGGATACAGAGCGCCCGCGGCTTCGGCTCTGGCCGCCGCTTTGACGCGCGGGGCAAAACTGGCCGGCGCCCGAACGGGACTCAGAGCGTGCAGCACGTCACGCGCCGCCCGCATGTCGCTCAGTGCTCGCCGACACGGCGCGCACTCCGCCACATGTGCCTCAACGGCCCGCTTCTCGCCCGAATCGAGCAGGCCATCCAGGTAGGGCGCCAGTTGGCTTTCGACCTTCCGGCAACGCATCCTCAGCCACCTGCAAACCTGCCCATCAGCAATGCCGGTCCTGTGTCGCTAGCGCTTGGGTCTCTGCGGGAGGCTTCCGAGCCTACCCCGCAGCCTGCTGCTCAGCCGCCGGGCAGCGCGTCAGGTGCTCCCGGTACTTCTCGCCGAACGCCCGTCGAGCGCGCGACAGTCGCGACTTCAACGTCCCCAGGTTACATGCGATGATCTTCGACGCTTCTTCGTACGGCAACCCCTGGATGTCCACCAGGGTCAGGACCGCGCGATGCTGGGGTGACATCGTCTGCAGCAGTTCATGGACGATCTGCTGTGTCTCCCGGCGTTCGGCGATCGTGTGCGGCATCGTCGTCAGATCGGGTACCGACCGCTCGACCTCACCCGTCTCCGTTGAGACCATCTCGTCCAGCGATCCGCCCTCGATCCTGCGCCTGCGCTTGCGGCGTCGAAGCTCGTTTATACAAACGTTCACCGCAATGCGATAGAGCCATGTTCGGAAGCTCGCCTCACCCTGATACTGGAATTTCCTCAGGGCCGTCAGGGCTCGCACGAAGACTTCTTGCCCGAGGTCCGCCGCGTCCTCGCCCGACCCACACATCCGATACACAATGCCGTAGACCTTCGTCTGGTACTTTTCAACGAGGGCCGAGAAGGCCTCGGGATCCCCCTCCTGGGCGCGCGCAACATAGAGCGCATCCTCGGAGTCGTACCAGCCCTGGCCCTCGTCAACGGAGAGCCGGTTCCGCCACCGCACATCCGCCCTGACGAACGCTCGAGGAGCCATTGTGTTCCCTTTCGGACCGAAGGAGACCGCTCGCCGCCGAGCGGCGCTCCGTCCCGATCACAAACCGTGGGCTACGGGTCAGGCGGGGCGTTGTAGCCCATCCTACCTACTAGGACAGATAGTAAAGCCGAAAGGTTACACCCGGGCAGCGACTTTTTTCTCCTAACGCTCAACCACAGCCCGAGTGCCCTGCTGCTTGTGAACTATACGGCCCCCCACCTCTTCTGTCAAGCGGCAGCTCGTCCATCTGCGCGTGCCGCCGTGTAGCGGCGTTGTGGTGTGCGAGGGGCTTCAGCCCCGACGCCGTTTGGTCGCCCCCAAGGGAATCCGCTGGCACCTGGCAAACCGTACTGCGCAGCCCGAAGAGGATCCGCGGGATAGCCACGCAGCAAGGCGCTGCTGCGAACGCTCTGAGGTCAACGGAGGCGGCCATGCGAACCGATCCACCACGAGGGGCCCTTTCCGGTCAGGGATTGGTGCTGGGTGCGGGCCTTCTGGTGATCGGCTGCCAGGTGGAGCGGCAGCCCGGCGTGACGCAAGCCGCCGCAGGCGATCCGCAGCCGGTGGTCTTCGAGTGTGTCGTGATCGACGCAGAGAACGTCGGCCACCGAGCGGCAGCGGATGTCGATGGCGACGGCCTGAACGACATCGTCGCTCTCAATTTCGTTGAGAACGATGCCCGCGTGGTCTGGTATCGTTTCCCCGACTGCCGGAAGCACATCATCGCGCGTCCAAACCAGTACGCGGACTTCAGGCACTACCGGTCAGACGACATGGAGACCGCCGACATCGACGCCGACGGCGACATCGATGTCGTCGGGCGCGTCGGGCCGAACAACGACGGCAACGGCCTTGTCGTCTGGTGGGAGAACCCGCGCCCGGACGGTGAACCGACCACCGAGGGCTGGGCCCGCCACGACATCGGCAACACCGACTACATCAAGGACCTGGGCGTCGCGGACTACGACCTCGACGGCAAGCCCGATGTGGCCGCCCGGGAACACACCGAGACCCACGTCTTCGTCCAGGAGTCGCCAACCTCGTGGGTGCGAGTCACGGCCACGAAGCACCACTCACACGAGGGGATGGCCGTCGGTGATCTCGACGCGGACGGAGACCCGGATCTCGTGCTCAACGGCTTCTGGCTCGAGAACCCGCACCCCGCAGACCTCCGAGGGGAGTGGGCCGAGCACAACATCAACCGCAAGTGGTGGAGCCAGACCGGGAACGGCTGGAAGGACAACAACTCGAACGTCGCGGTCGC
>CBFDAZ010000098.1:0-11157 GCA_965602825.1 uncultured bacterium | reverse complement strand
GAACGGTTCCGGTGATGATCCCACGCATTGGACCTGCTCCTTTGTGCCTGCCGTTGCACGTCGTTCCGTGGCGACGGAGTTGCAGCTCCGTCGCCGTCACGTGCCGCGCGACAGGCAGCTACAGCGCTGCGCCAGCGCCTCGAAGATGCGGTTGCCGATGACTCGATGACCGAGGTCGTTGGCGTGGATGCAGTCGGGATCGACCATCCAATCGGTCTCGGCCATGGCCTCGTGGATGTCCGCCAGGACGGCCCCGTGCTGCTCGGCCAGCTCGCGGATCACCCGGTTGAACTGCCGCGTCGGCTCTCTCCCGCCGCGGTTCCAGGGCGGATGCAGCTCAAAGCCTATCATGTGGTAGACCGTCGTCAGCACGCACACCGCCGAGGTCTCGCCGCGGACCTCCGAAAGAACGGTACTCATGTCCTCGCGGAAGGCCTCAAGAGGCATGCCTGCCCGCATGTCGTTGAGTCCATAGGCGAGGATGAAGAGGTCCGGCTCGAAGGCGATGACGTCCTCACGATAGCGTTCGAGGGCGCTCGGCTTCCGGGAGGCGACATAACCAGGGCTGCGGGGAGAGATGCAGTTGGCCCCGATCCCCCGGTTCTCCAGGCGTATCGGCCGGCCCTGGTATTGGCTGATGAGATCGGCCGCGACGTTCGCCCACCGGCAGCACTCCTCGGTGGCACACGCGCCGGCGGCCGTGCTCTCCCCCAGCACGACCATGACCTCGAATGGCTCCGATCGAAGGTCCTGCGGCACAGCGGTCCTCCTGGTCGCCACGATGGCGCAGCAGGAGCTGCGCCGTCACGAACGGCTGCAAGGCAGTTCGTGCGGCGGGGGGCAAAGCCCTGCAGTCAGGCTGAGTTGCGGGCCCCGGATCTCGAGTTCCGAGTTTCACGTCTCAAGCTCCGCCGCCAGCCGTGTGAGCCATCCCATCGGGGCTGAAGCCGCCCGTACACGACCCGCCGCCCGGTCGCCCTCCCCCTGACTCCCAACTCCCGTCGTTAGCCGTTCCTGTTACCTGTGACCCGTTACCTGCCGTCGCCCCTGGCGCTCGCCCCCTTTCCCAACCGCTTCGGGCTATGCTATACTCGCGCACGTTCGGTCAACACGCTTCCTCCGGACTCGCGAACCTGAACGAGGTACACTTCGGTGACAGAAGACTCCTTCGATATCGCCATTGTCGGTGCCGGGCCGGCGGGCTATGTGGGCGCCATCCGCGCAGCCCAGCTTGACGCGCGAGTCGCCCTCATCGAAAGGGACGAGCTGGGCGGGACCTGCCTGAATCGCGGCTGCATCCCCTCGAAGGCGCTGATCTCGTGCGTCGAGGTGCTCAACTCGGCCCGACGGGCGTCGGACTTCGGCATTGACGTCGAGGTCAAGGGGTACGATCTTGACCGCATCCGGCGACACATGAACCGGTGCGTCAAGCAGCTCGTCAGTGGCATCGAGGGGCTGATGAAGAAGAACGCGGTGACCGTGTTCCGGGGCCACGGGATGCTGCGATCCGAGACGAACATCGAGGTGCGGCCGGCGGAGGGTGAAGCCGTATCGCTTGAGGCCGACAAGATCATCCTGGCGACCGGGTCCGTCCCGCTGCAACTCCCGATCCCGGGCGCCGACCTGCCGGGAGTGACGAACAGCGACGATGCGCTGGCTCTGGAGAGCATCCCGGAGAGCATCGCCATCATCGGCGGCGGCGCGATCGGCCTGGAGTGGGCCTTCATCTATGCCGGGCTGGGTCCGGAGGTCACGGTGCTCGAGATGATGCCCTGCATCTTGCCGACCGAGGATGAGGAGATCACCGCCGAGTTGGCCAAGTCTCTGAAGAAGCGCAAGATCAAGATCCGGACGGGTGCCAAATGCCGGGCCATCGAGGAAACCGAAGAGGGGTGTCGCGTCGTCTATGAGATGGAAGGCGAAGAGAACCACGTCGCGGCCGCCCAGGTCATGATGGCTGCCGGTCGGCGCGCCTTCACCGACGGTCTCGGCCTCGACGAAGTCGGCATCGAGACCGACAAGGGCCGCATCCAGGTGAATGAGGCCTTCTTGACCTCGGCAGACACCATCTACGCAGTTGGCGACTGCATTCGCGGCATTGGGCTGGCACACCAGGCCTCCCACGAGGCGATTGCCGCCGTTGAGAACGCCCTGGGCGGCGATGGGTGGATCAACCCGGATGCCATCCCGGCCTGCGTCTTCACCTGGCCCGAGGTCGCGTCCGTGGGTCTGAGTGAGAAGGCGGCCCGGGAGGAGGGGATCGAGGTCAGCATCGGGCGCTTCCCCTTCCGCGCGCACGGCAAGTCCATCGGGGCCGGCGAGCGCGAGGGCATGGTCAAGCTGGTGGCGGACGCGACGTCCGGGCAGGTTCTCGGCGGGTCCATTCTCGGGCCGGACGCAAGTGCATTGATCGCCGAGGTGGCACTTGCGGTACACCATGAGTTGACGGCGGATGACGTCGCGGACGTCATCCACGCTCACCCCACGCTCCCCGAGACAATTGCGGAGGCGGCGCTGGGAGCGGCGGGCAGGGCGATACACATCTGAGGGCGGCGGCCCTCATACATGCCCGTTTGGCGTGTCGCAGGCCTGCCGCAACGCCGTCAAGTAGGGGCGCGATTCATCGCGCCCGACCGTGTAGGGGCGCAGTTCACTGCGCCCATGCCATCGCCGGTGGAGGGCCTACCGGGCGCCATGCCTGGCGCCCCCACAAGGCATCAACAGACGGCACCGCTACGAGGTGGGTGGCTTGAAGATCGTCACGGCCGAAGAGATGCGCGCCATCGACAGCGCCGCGATCAACGACTTGGGCATTCCCGGCATCGTGCTCATGGAGAATGCCGGCTTGAGAGCGCTGGAGGCGGTGGAGGAGCTTGCCGCGCCGGAGGCGCGCATCCTCATCATCTGTGGGAGCGGGAACAACGGCGGCGATGGACTCGTCATTGCCCGGCACCTGTTCAATAAGGGCGCCGATGTGAAGGTCGCTCTGTTGGCGGAGAGCGGCCGTGTGAAAGGCGAGGCGGGCACCAACTTCGCCGCCGCTCGCCGGATGGGTGTAGACATCATCGGCGCGCCCTCGTCGCGGGCGCTCAACAGGGCGGCCGACGAAGCGGACGTTCTGGTTGACGCGATCTTGGGGACAGGCATCTCGGGGACGGTACGGGGTGCCCCGTTGGCCGGGATCAAGGCCGCTCAGCGGTGCTTCGGCCGGATCGTGGCAATCGACATCCCCAGTGGCGTGTGCGCCGATACGGGCGCGATCCTGGGGGAGGCCGTCCGGGCGGACATCACGGTGACCTTCGGTCTGCCCAAGATCGGCCTCTACACCTATCCGGGCCGGGAGCATTGCGGCGACATCCGCGTCGCCGATATCGGCCTGCCGCGGGAGCTGCTCGGCAAGGAGGAGTTGAAGACCAACCTGACGACCGCGGCCGAGGCGGCTTCCTTCCTGCCCCCGCGCCCTCCGGCCGGCCACAAGAGCGATTTCGGGCGAGTGGTCATCTTCGGTGGGTCGCCGGGCATGACGGGGGCCCCGGCCCTGGCGGCCGAAGGGGCGCTGCGAGTCGGGGCGGGGCTGGTCACGGTCGGCTGTGCGGGCGCCCTGAACGCGATCCTCGAGGCGAAGCTCACCGAGGCCATGACCCGGCCGCTGGGCGGGGCGAGCGCAGATATACTCGGTCCCGATGCCATCGGCGCCGCGGTGAACCTGGCTTCATCGGCCGACGTCGTAGTGCTCGGGCCCGGCCTGTCGCGAGAGCCCGAATCGCAGGAGTTCGCGCGGACGGTGGTCCAGTCGTGTAGCGTGCCGTTGGTGATCGACGCGGACGGCCTCTTTGCCCTCCAGGGAGACCTGCAGCTCATCAGACGTCGAAGCGCGCCGACGGTCCTGACCCCGCACCCGGGCGAGATGAGCCGCCTGTGCGGTGAGGAGGTGGCGGCCATCCAGGCCGACCGCCTCAGATGCGTGCGGCGGGTGGCCGCCGAGACGGGCGCGATCACCGTGCTCAAGGGCGCAAGTACCGTCATCGCTGACGCGGAGGGAAGGGCGTGGATCAACCCGACCGGGTCGAGCGCTCTGGGCTCCGGCGGGACGGGCGATGTCCTGGCCGGTGCCATTGGCGGCCTGATCGCCGGCGGAGCCGAACCGGCGGCGGCCGCTATCGCTGCCGTGTACTTCCACGGGGCTGCGGGGGACTTGGCCGAGGAACGGACATCGGGTCGCGGAGTAATCGCCGGCGACGTGGCCCGGGCATTGGCAGAGGTTCTCTCAGAATAGACAGACTTGGGCGCCATATCTGGCGCCCCTACACAGGATCCCGACATTCAGTGCGTTCCGAGGGCTGTGCGGAACCGGTATCCGACACTCCCCGGTCCCGCAAGTGCCAACGGAGTTTGGGTCGATCACCCGTAGGGGCGCGAGAAATCGCGCCCGCGATGGCCACGGACGGACGCAGCGTCCCCTTCGGACGCACCTGAGCACACCAAACAGGAGCCGCTCTCTTGGAGATCACCAGACAGAAGGTCCTGCTTGTCGATGACGACCGACAGCAACGGAAGGCGATCGAGATCAGCCTGCGCGAGATCGGCCGCGTGTTCCTGGAGGCCGGCGATGGCGAAGTTGCCATCGACCTCGCGGTTCGCGAGAAGCCCGATATCATCCTGACCGACTACCACATGCCGAACATCAACGGTATCGAGCTAGTGCAGCAGATCCGCAGCAACCCTTTCACGGCGCACATCCCGGTGATCATGGTCAGCGGCGAGACGGACCCGCAGGAACGGGTGACCATGATCCGCGCGGGCGTGGACGACGTGGTGCTGAAGCCGTACGATCCGCGAGAGCTGGCGGCGCGCGTGGACATGGTCGTGGCACGCTGCAATCGCGAGCTCTGCACCGACAGCCTGACGCGGCTACCGGGCAACGTACCGACCCGGGAGCAGATCCATCGCCGGCTTATCGGCGACCGGGAGTTCGCGCTCTGCTACCTGGACATCGACAACTTCAAGTCCTTCGTGGACCGCTACGGGTACGAACGGGGCTCGCGGGCGATTGCGTCGGTCGCGCGGCTGATCGAGCGCTCCGTGCGGGAGGCCGGCGGACCCTCCGACTTCGTCGGCCACATCGGCGGAGATGACTTCGTCGTGCTGGCCAGCCCCGATCGATCGCGAGCGGTCTGCGACCGAGCCGTCGCCCTCTTCGCCGAACGCACGCCGAACCTCTACGATGACGAAGATCGCGAGAAAGGCTACATCATCGCCCACGACCGCGACGGAACGGAATGCAAGTTCCCGATCATGTCGCTGTCCGCGGTGATCGTCTCCTGCTCCGACGTCGAGGGATGCACCGCCGCAACCCTTGCCGGCCTGGTCGCCCGCCTCAAAGCTGAAGCCAAAGCCCACCAAGGAAACACGATACTGGAGTACGGCGGCGCCCAGCAGGCCGTGACCGGCTGACCTCGCCCCGACGCTACCCCTATCCATCGCCCAAACGCAACTGGGCCGCTTCCTGTCCGAGCAAGGCCGCCGCCAGCTCGCAGAACTCCTCACTCACGTCGTAGCCGATGGCGCGGCGGCCAAGCTGCCCGGCGGCGATCAAGGTCGTTCCGGTCCCGGCAAACGGATCGAGGACGAGGTCTCCCGGGTTGCTGAAGAGCCGGATCAGGCGCGCCGGGAGCTCCAGCGGGAAGGGCGCGGGATGGCCCTTGACCCGGGAGACCGGCAGCTCCCACACGCTCCAGGCCACGCTCTTGATGAACGCCTCGTCCAGACGGTGCTCACGGTTCGCGGGGAAGTCGCCAGGCTTCTGGAAGATCAGGATGGACTCGTGCTGGATGTTGATGTTCGCCTGGCCGGGATAGGGCTTGTCCTTCAGAAACTGCGTGGTGCCACGCTGCCAGAGGCCCTGGGTGCCCTTGGGCTTGGCCCAGACGAATTCCTTGCGTAGCACGAACCCGACCGCAGCGAAGATGCGGATCGATTCGGCCGGGATATGCTTCAGCTCGCCGTCGGAGATGTGCGTCCCGATCACCCAGCACAGGAACCGACCGGGACGCAGTACGCGCGCCATCTCGGTGCCCACGATCCCTATCTGGTCGAGGTACTCCTCGTAGGACTGACCGAGGCCGATCTGGCTTCGGTGGCGGTAGTTCTTGATGCTCCAGTAGGGGGGGCTGGTGATGATGAGGTCGGTGCTGTCGGGGGCGATCTCGTTCATCCGCCGGGCATCGCCGCAGTGGAGCGTCACATGTTCGTCTGCATAGAAGGCTTTCTTCGGGTGAGTCACGTGGGTGCCGACCCCCGGAGCGTTCTGTCGGGCCTGGCGACCCGACCTGCCACGGCACAGGCGCCATTACGCCGGAGTCCCGGCTCCCTCCTTCAGCACGCTGGCCTTGGTCAGGAGCACGCGGACGGCGGCGAGGGCTGCATTGCCGGGGGAGACGTCAATGAGGGATTCGCCTGTGGCGTCGCGCTCGCGGACCTCCGCGTCATCGGGGATGGTACCGGCAATCTCGATCCCATTCGAGGCCGCACGGTCCAGAATCTGCTGTGGCACGCTATTGGTGGCGCGGGTGATGGCGACCAGCATGCGGCCGACGGCGGTCTTCAGCTCGTTCACGAGTTCGACCACGCGGAAGACGGTGTCCACCGAGCGCAGACTGGGGTCCGAGAGCACAATCAGGACACCAATATCGCCGGTCGTGCGCCGGCTGAAGTGCTCGAGACCCGCCTCACAGTCAACCACGACGTAGTCATACTGACCGGCCAGGCCGTCGATCGCCCTTCGCAGGACGCTGTTTGCGTAGCAGTAACAGCCCGGGCCCTCCGGCCGGCCCATGGCCAGGAGATCGAAGCGGTCGGTCTCAAGGACGGCTTCCCGGGCGCGGTAGTTGAGGAAGTCGACCTTGGTCATGCCGGCCGGCAGGTCCTCGCCCCGGTCAAGAGCCTCTTCGCGAATGCAACCCAGGAACTCGTCCGCATGCAGACCAAGTGCCGCGTCGAGGTTGAGGTTGGGGTCGGCATCGATGGCCAGGATCGACCGCTCGCCCGCGTCGATCAGCGCCCTGACAACCAGCGCGGCGACCGCGGTCTTACCGACGCCACCCTTGCCGGTGACAGCAATGGTTGTGCCCATGGAGAGTGCTCCTTGCCAACTGCGTCGAGGATTTGGGATTCCCTCGTGCCCGCGGGTCTGCTCGCCCGCGCCGTTCCAGCCGTCCGTGGGGGCGGAGCTCCAGCTCCGCCCCCGTGGGCCACGGACAACGAACGGCACTGGAAAAGGGGACCGTTGCGTAGGTCGGAGCGCCCGCTCCGACGCCGTGTGTGCCGTCCGTGGGTCGGGTTTCCCAACCCGACGCCGCCATATCTTGATCGTTTCCGGGTGCCGCAACGCGGCATGGATGGCTGCTTCGAAGATCTGCGCTTCTCCCGTGCCCGCGGGTCTCCCGACCCGCGCCGTTCGAGCCGTTCGTAGTCGGGCCTCTCCCGCCTTCCGGGACCCCGACGCCGTCCCTTACAGGAACGGGTGCGGTCCCGAACTAGGGGCGCCATTCATGGCACCCACGGGCGCGATGAATCACGCCCCGCCCTCGCACCAATCATCAAGGCTCGCGGAGTCCCGTCGAATTCTCTCTGAAGGCCCGGGATCAACTGCCGCTGTGGTCCGCCATCGCCCGCTCGATATCCGGCAACCGCGCCTTTACATCCGCTAGCAGTTGCTGCCCCACGTCACCAGCGAGTGTATCATCGGACGCCAGGCCCGCGTAGACCTTCAGCCCAGCGACCACTGGGATATCGCCCAGTTTGCGCTGCACGCCAGTCATGTCTTCGGGACCTTGCATGCGGTTGACGATGACCGCGACGCGCTTCAGACCGATGTCGGCACCCAGCGCCTTGATCCGCTTGACCGTGCGCACGGAGGCGCTATCAGGCGTCACGACCCCGATCAGCCCATCAACGGCGCCTGCCGTGCCCCTCCCCAGATGCTCCAGGCCGGCCTCCATGTCGAGGATGATGTCATCGGGCAGATCGACCAGCTCTCTCACCAGCGCCCGCAGCGTGTTGCTCTCGGGACACGCACAGCCACTGCCGCCGGCCTCGATGGTCCCCATCACCAGGAGCTTCATGCCGTTGTGGATGACCGTGTGCTCCTCGATGATGTCCGTCACCTGAGGGTTCATGATGAACATGCCGCCCTGGCCGGCCTTTGAACCCGCGCGTTCGGCCAGCAGGTCGCGCATGTCGGAGAGCGGTTTGATCTCTTCAGCAACCTCGGTCGGCAGACCGAGGGCATAGGCCAGGCAGTTGTTCGGATCGGCGTCGATGGCATAGACGCTGCGCTCGGACCCGGCGAGAGCCTTCGTGAGCGCCGCCGAGACGGTCGTCTTGCCGACTCCGCCCTTTCCGACAATCGCGACCTTCATGCTGGGACCTTCCTGTGCCGGTTAAGTCCTGCGGGGAGCCGCCAGGGCCTTCCTGGCTGCCGCCTCCATCAAGCGGATTGACTCGTGCATCACCGTGTCGCCAAGCTGGGGGTCCATGATCTGTGTGGCCAGACACGGCCGTAGATGCAGCAGCTCTGCCGCCTTGTGCTCGAGGCTGTCGTCTGCCGGTTGCCCGACGAGCCGCTCCGCAACCCAGTGAGTCAGGCCACACGGCGAGCCACGGACAACCTCTGCCTTTGCCACCAGCCCATCCTGTACCTCTATCGCCAGCTTGGGGCGGCCCACGTTGTACTCCTCACAGAACTGCTTGAGGACGGGCCCAGCCGGGCTCAGCGCGCAGAACGGCTTCGGGAAGGCGCTCTCCAGCCCAAAACGGCGACACTCCCTGGTCACCTGGTTCACGAGGCCGGGCCGGATCCACTCGGGAGACTCGATCGGTGCGACCAGCGCCTGAGCCCCCTTGTCTCCCAGCGCGGCCGGTAGCTCCACCAGCAGGTCCTGATGGATGTTGATGGCGATGGCCACGTCGCCCTGCCCGATGCCGTCAGGCAGGAACTCGTCTGGGTCATCGAGGATCATCGGCAGGGCCGTTGGCAGGTGGTGCTCAACGACAGCGCCCTGTCGCATCCCTGCCAGGTGCTCCCTGACAAACCGGGCGTACTGCCCACCGATATGGAAGATCTCAACGGTCAGTGGCATAGTCCTGCTCGTTTCGTATGACGAGTGACCCCTCATAGCAGCAACGCCTCTCGGAGGCCAGTCTCCTCCGGTCGAAGGGGCGCAGCCATAGCTCCGGAGCATGCAGAAAGGGCGGCCCACTATCGGGCCGCCCTTCCTCGGGGCTCGCTGCTACTGGTTCGGTGACACTTGCTTAGGTGATGTCGATCTTCCTGGTCTGCGGCTCGGGCTCGACCTTCGGAGCCCGGACTTCAAGCACCCCGTCCTCGAAGGTGGCCTTGATGTTCTCTTCGTCGATCTCGACTGGCAGGTGGACCACTCTCTGGAACTCCCCGTGGTACCGTTCCCGACGGTGGAAGCCCTCTTCCTCGGTCTCCTCTTCCTTGTGCGCCTTGGCGCGGATCACGAAGTGACCCTCGTCATGCTCGACCTCCACGTCCTCTTTCTTGACGCCCGGCAACTCCACCTTGGCGACCAGGTCGGTGTCGGTCTCGTACAGATCCACGCGCGGCACATGAGGCAGTTCCTCAGGCCGGATCAGCCTGGTCAAGCCGAAGCCAAAGGGCTCCGTCGTCAAGTCGCCGAACAGCCGGTTCATCTCCGGGAACAGCCTGGGCAGCATACTACGAGCAGGCCTTCGCACGATGGTTGTCATCTCAACAATCCCCCTTTGTCGCGATGCCTGATCTACAGATTTGATGCTCAGGAAGATATATACCCTTAGTCCAAGGGGCTCAAACATTATTCCTTACCAGACTCACATCCTGGGCCGCCGACTTGGAGGCGAGTGTGCAGGCTGGCCCAGTTGGCGGAGGCGTGTCCCGTGTCTCTGATAGCCGACTTCGCCGAACACAACGAGGAAGTCGCCCGCGTGTGGCAGGCGTACCACCAGCGGCGACCCATCCGCGTGCCGATGGTGGTCAATACTGCCGCCCGCTACACGCTCTTCTCTCCCGACGCGAACCCTGATGGCTACACCTTCGAGCAGTACTTCGACGATCCGGACATCATGTTCCGCCACCAGCTCGAGCGCCAGTGGTGGATCCGGCACAACCTCGTGTTCGACGCGGAGATGGGACCGGCCAAAGCGTGGACCGTCAATGTGGACCTGCAGAACTCATACGAGGCGCTGTGGTTCGGCTGTCCCCTGGAGTTCTGGGATGACCAGTGCCCGGACACGCGCCCGTTTCTGGCGGACGACAACAAGCGCGCGATCCTCGATCGCGGCCTGCCCGATCCGTTCCCCCCGAGCGGCTGGATCGCCCGGGCTTGGGAGTACTACGACTGCTTCCAGGAGCGTAGCCGGAACGAGGAGTTTCGGGGAGGGGCGATCCGCGTGGGCGCGGTGCCCGGCGCCGGCACCGATGGGCCCTTCACCGCCGCGTGCAGTCTGCGGGGTGTCGAAGGGGCGATCCTCGACATGCGGACCGACACCGCCTACTTCATGGATCTCATGGACTTCATCGTCACCGCCACCATCGACCGCATTCGAGCGTACCGAACGCGGCTCGGGCAGCCCGTGGAGTCACAGGCCTGGGGCTTTGCGGATGACAGCGTGCAACTGCTGTCAGTCAGCGACTACGAGACCTACGTCCTCCCATCCCACCGTCGACTGATCAACGAGTTCGGTCCGCAGGGCCCCAACTCGATCCATTTGTGCGGGGATGTGTCCCGGCTCCTGCCTGTGATCCAACGCGAACTGAACGTCCGGAGCTTCGACACCGGCTTCCCGGTGGACCACGGGGCGCTGCGTCAGGCCCTGGGGCCCGATACCCAGATCATGGGCGGGCCTCACGTTGCGCTCGTCCATGCCGGGCCTCCGGACCGGATTCGTGCTGCCGTGCGGGGCATTCTCGAGTCGGGCGTCACCGAGGGCGGCCGCTTCATCTTGCACGAAGGCAACAACCTGCCCCCCGGCACGCCGCCAGAGCATATCCGCACGATGTACGAGACATGCCGGGAGTACGGAGGCTACTAATACTCGGTCGCCGTCCATTGGCTGCGCCACCAGGGAACGCAGATTCACATGCCGAATACC
>CBFDAZ010000097.1:0-11227 GCA_965602825.1 uncultured bacterium | reverse complement strand
CTGCGTCTGTGTGCCGCTCTGGATGACGGATGGCGAGCACGAAACGCTGCCGGATGTCGGGGACAGCGGCTTCCGTGTTCGCTGGCAGGACCACGAGTACCGCGTGGTGTGGACGGGCGATAGAGCAGCGGACATCAGCATGGAGCCGGGAGCCGCCGCCAACCGGAACGGTGCCTATTCGGTGGGGCGCATCGAGGTAAGCGGCGACGAGGTCAGGTACGTCCTCGAGCTCTCCTGACGGCGCTACGTCAAGCCCGTGATCGTCGGCTGCTCCCCGCACACCGCGCAGTCCGGATCGCGCTCGATGGAGAGCTCCTCGAAGCTCGCGGATAGCGCGTCGTAGACCAGAAGACGCCCGACAAGGGGATCGCCCAACCCCGTGATGAGCTTGATCGCTTCGCCCGCCTGAATCGTGCCGACCACGCCGGGCACGATGCCGAACACCCCGGCCTCCGCTCCGTCGGGCACCGAGCCAGGGGCCGGCGGTTCAGGATAGATGCACCGCAGGCAGGGACCCTCTCCGGGCACAATCGTCGTCGCCTGCCCTTCGTAGCGGAATACCGATCCGTGGGCCAGGGGAGTGCCGGCGAGCACGGCCGCGTCGTTAGCCAGGAAACGGGTCTCGTAGTTGTCGCTTGCGTCGACAACCACATCGACGGACGAGAACAAGCGGAGGGCGTTCTCCGCACTCAACCGCCCCTCGATGGTCTCCAGGCCCAGGTCCGGACGGAGCGCGCGCAGCTTATCGGTGGCGGACGCCACCTTCGGCCGGCCAACGTCAGCGGTGGTGTGGAGAATCTGGCGCTGGAGGTTGCTGAGTTCGACTGTGTCGCCCTCGACGATCGTGAGGTGACCGATCCCGACAGCCGCAAGCTGGAAGGCGCACGGCGACCCGAGTCCGCCGGCGCCCACAATCAGGGCGCTTGCCCGCGCGAGCTTCGTCTGAGCTTCAGTGCCCCACCCCGGGAGAACGAGGCTGCGGGCGTAGCGTTCGAAATCGTTATCGGAGAACGAAACCCCCACGATGACCCTCCTCCGCGCCATGCCGCTGCGCGACTGCACTGCGGATCTCCGCTTGCCGCCGCGCGGCAGGCTCAGCGAAGACGGCTCCGGTTGTCGTGGCGGCTCCGCGAAGTCGGCGAGCCCAGCCCGGACTGTTCACGACGAACGTCGCGGGCAACCCGCTCTTTTGAAGAAGAGCCGGTTTCCCGCGCCCTTCCGGCAGAAAACTCTGTTTCGGTGTCGGTGCTTGCGATGAAGCACACTGTCGAGCGGATGGCCCCACCATGGGACTACGGATGCAGGTCGGTAACGGCCTTCCCACTGCTGTTGTGTGTTCGGGCCGCAGTGCATCGTGAATGACGGGGCCTAGGACTTCGGCTCGTACGGCGGCAGTTTCTTCTCGACCGGATAGCCCGTCAGCCTCGGCCAATGCGGCAGGTCGTCGGGAAGCGCATAGGCGGCGCCGCTCGCCAGGGGCGTCACGTACCGAAGGAAGTCCTCGGTGACCCCGTTCCCCTCGTCATTCACCCATTCGGTCGGGACCTTCTTCTCCACACCTGCTACGCTCATGAGGGCCGTATCGCCGATGTCGGCCTTGTATGGATCATCGGACTTGCGGTCGATCGTGACCATGATGTCAGTCTCGCCGGCCACTGCTTTGAGCACCGCCTGCCTGCCGACCTCGTAGGCTTCGTCAAGATCGACCTTCGAGGCACACCAGCCGAATGCGCGCTGCAGGTTACCCAGCTTGTCGCTGCGGGAGCGACTTGCGACGCCCTCGTCCTCCAGAAGATCGCTGAGCGCCGCGCCCACGCCCCCGAGCCGAGCGTGGCCGAAGTCATCGATCTTGTCGGAGGTCTTGCTCATGTCCTCGCCCGCGAAGGCGAAGCCCTCCGACACTGCGACGACCAGGAAGCCATACTCGGCATACGCCTTCCTCGCGTCCTCGACAAACTGCTCCCGGGTCACCGGTGCCTCGGGCAGGTAGAGCAGGTGCGGAGGGTCACGGTCCTCTTGCTTGGCGGCTCCGGCTGCGGCGGTCAGCCAACCCACATGGCGGCCCATGCACTCGACCACGTGCGGGGTGCCGAAGGCCTCGCCGTCCTTGCCGCAGAACTGGGTGGCGGCCGCCACGTACCGGGCCGCGCTCCCGTAGCCGGGGCAGTGGTCCGTAACCTCGAGGTCATTGTCGATGGTCTTGGGGATGCCAATGATCTGCATGTCCCAGTCGCTTTCCTTGGCCAGCTCGGAGATCAGGTGACAGGCAAGCTGGGTGTCGTTGCCGCCGTTGTAGAAGAAGTAGCGGATGTTGTGGGCCTTGAAGACCTCGAGCGCCCGCTCCAGCTCCGGCTCCTTCGGCTTCAGTCGCGCCGTCCCGATTGCCGCCGACGGGCAGTACTTCAGGGCGTCGATGACGTCCGGTGACTCGCGGAAGAGCTCCGTCAGGTCCTCGTTCAACAGCCCCTTCAGGCCGTAGACGGCGCCGTAGAAGTCCTCGATCTCCGGGATGTCCCGTGCGGCGTGAACGGCGCCCACCATGCTCGCGTTGATCACCACGGTCGGTCCGCCCGATTGGCCGATCAGTGCGTTGCCCTTAAGTGCCATTTCCCTCCGCCTCTCGTCTAGAAGTGAGCGCACCGGCAAGCCCCGCTCAAGCGGAAGTGTTGGGCTGGCCACGTGCGCTGATGTTTCATTCTACGCCAATAGCAGAACGCTTTCAAGTGGTCACTAACAGACGACTATCGATCGTCAGAGGAGAGAACATTGCTCGTTGGCAACCCCACGCACCCGTTTGCACTTCCCTCAGTTCCTGCGCCGTGATATAATCGCCTTCCCCCCGGATGTTCGGGGTGTTCGTTGACGTCTGCTGTCTGATTGGAGGCGCAATCTGCATGTACAAGATCGCGGTCTTGCCCTGCGACGGCGTGGGGCCCGAGGTCGTCCGCGAAGGCCTGAAAGTGCTCGGCGTGGCTGCGGACAAGTATGGTGTGAAGTACGAGACGGTGGACTACGACATCGGCGGTGAGCGGTATCTTGAGACCGACGAGATCATCCCGGACAGCGTGATGGACGAGATGCGCCAGATGGACGCCATCTACCTCGGCGCGGTCGGCCATCCGGACGTCAAGCCCGGCATCCTGGAACACGGAATCCTACTGCGGATCCGTTTCGAGTTCGATCAGTACGTGAACCTCCGCCCGGTCAAGCTCTACCCGGGCGTCGAGACGCCGCTCAAAGACAAGGGCCCCGAGGACATCGACCTCATCGTCGTCCGCGAGAACACCGAGTGTCTGTACTGCGGCGTCGGCGGCTGGCTGAAGAAGGGCACACCCGACGAGGTGGCCACCCAGACGGCCATCTACACCCGTAAGGGCACCGAGCGGATCATCCGCTGGGCCTTCGAGCTGGCCCGCAAGCGCAACCGGGACAAGAAGCTGACGCTCGTCGACAAGGCCAACGTCCTCACCTATGGACACGATCTCTGGCGGCGCACCTTCGATGAGGTGGGCGAGGGGTACCCGGATATCGGTCGTGAGTACGCCTTCATCGATGCCGCCTGCATGTGGTTCGTCAAGAACCCCGAGTGGTTCGACGTTCTCGTGACCTGCAACATGTTTGGCGATATCATCACCGATCTCGGGGCCATGATCCAGGGCGGCATGGGTGTCGCGGCGAGCGGGAACATCAATCCTGAGGGCGTCTCGATGTTCGAGCCGATACACGGCAGCGCGCCGAAGTACACGGGGCAGAACGTCATCTGCCCCGTGGCGGCCATCGCTGCAGCAGGGATGATGCTCGAGCATCTCGGTGAGGAGCCGGCCGGAAAGGCCATCGAGAATGCCATCATCGAGGTGCTGGGCTGCGGCAAGCTGGGCGATCTCTCCGCCAAGAGCGGCGTGAGCACCTCGGAGGCTGGCGATCTCATTGCTGAGCTGGTGTAGTAACGTCCGCTCGACCGACGACTACGAACTGGCGGGCCGGGGAAGCGGGACATGGAACCCCTGGAGAGAGCCATAACAGAGCTGAGGGAGAAGAACTACGGCAGCGCGATCCGCCTGCTGGAGACGCTGACGGCGCGCGATCCCGCGAACGCGGAGGCCCACCGGCAGCTCTCTCGGGCCTACTACGAGACGGGCGAGCGGGAGAAGGCGGCCGAAGCGGCGCAGCGCTTCGTGGCCCTGCGGCCCACCGACGCGTCAGGGCACCACAACCTCGGCGTACTGCTGGCGCAGCTCGGCCAGACAGCCGCGGCGGAGAGGGCCTTCCGGGCTGCGCTCTCAGCGGATCCGGGGCATGCGAAGGCTCGCCGTGCCCTGCACAAGCTGGCGGGTGAGGCCGACGCAGCGGATGCCGGGGCTGCGGAGACCCCGCAAGCCGGGACGGCCGTCGCGGGGACAGACGATCCGAAGCGCCGCGGCGTGCCCTGGCAGGCGAAGCTGGCGGCGGCGCTCACCGTCGTTGCCTCCATCGCGATCTTGCTGTGGCTGTTCTTGCCGGGAGGCCCGGCGAACCCGGGCTCTCCGACCCAGGCGCCGCGGCCGGCGCCGAACCCGGTGACGGTCCCACCTGCGGACCAGCCCACTGCGCCCGAGCGCGGTGCGGAAGGTCGGCAGCAGCCGTCGCCGGCTCCTGCATCCACTGGGCAGCCGCAAGTCCGCCCACAGCTCGAGCCTGACACGCAAGCGCTCGACAAACAAAGTCAGCCGAGCGGCCCACTGCCTTCCCCCGAGCAGCCGTCTCAAGTTGTCCCCCAGACACGCAACTTGTGGCGTCGCGTGTGGCGAACCCCCCGGGTATACTGGCGGCAGCCGCAATGGTACGCCGTCCAGCCGCACACGCAGGTGCCGCAGATGGGGACAGGGACGCCGCAGCAACAGGGCTCCGTCCCCACGTCCGAAGCGAGCGGGCAGGGTCCTGCGGGGCAGACCCAGACGCCAGCCCCGACACCGACGTCTCCGCAGGCCCGGGCACAGCCTCAGGCTCAGCAGGCCCCGCCAATCCGGCAGCCTCGGGCCCAGATGACGGGCCAACCTCAGCAGCAACCGAAGCCCCAACCGGAGCCTCAGCCCCCACCGCAACCAGAGCCTCAATCCCTCTTCACCCCTGACGAAGCGCGGCAGGTCGCCGAGGCCATGGATGCGGCGGAGCGGGAGGGCATACAGGCTGAGTTGCACTACCTGGCCGAGTGGCTCCGAAGTGACCCGGCCTGCAACGACCGTGAATTCTGGCCCATCCTGCAGACCGCCCTGGCCACGACCGGCCCCACCATGGCGCCTCAGGGGCTATCGATAGGCGCCGGTGAAGTGATGGCCCTGATCACCAACGCTCCCACGAACTGGGACGCGGCCGATAGCATCGAGTATCACTCGCGGAACCTCAGGAGCGTCCTACCGCACCCGGTGAAAGCAGCCATCGCTCAGGTCCTTGCATCATCGACCTCGGCGCAGAATGCGTGGAACCGCGTGGACAACATGCTACGGCGGAACAGCACCCAGGTCTCGCAGCAGACGGCGAACGTGCTCCTGGAGGCTCTACTCCGGGCCGAGCGCATCGCTTCCCAGCGCCAGGCGGCGAAGCGGTAGGACTACAGAGGCCGTCCACCGGTCAGCTTCTGGTGCTCGGACCGCCCCGGTGGGTATCCTGAAGGCAGAGGCGCGCATCGAACCCACGGATGTCAGGTGAGGCTCTGATGGAGCAACTCGAGCGAGCGATTGCTGAGCTGAACGAGAACAACTACGGCAGCGCCATCCGCATGCTGGAGATGCTGACGGCGCGGGAGCCGACCAATGCGGACGCCCACAAGCACCTCTCCCGCGCCTACCACGCGACCGGAGAGCGCGAGAAGGCGGCCGAGGCGGCCCAGCGCTATGCCGGCCTGCGGCCAACCGACGCTTCGGGGCACTACAACGCAGGCCTTCTCCTGGCCCAACTGGGGCAGACGGCGGCCGCCGAGGCGGCCTTCCGTGCGGCGCTGTCAGCCGACCCGGGCCATGCGAAGGCGCGGCGGGCCCTCTACAAGGTTAGCGGCGAGACTGTTGTCGCGCCTGCCGGCCCGTCTGCGGCAGCCCCGGCATCCGGCGTTGCCGCGGCAGCTCCGGGGGCCACGGCCCCGGAGGCCAAGGGGCGAATGCCCTGGCAGGCCAAGCTGGCGGCGGCGCTCACGGTTGTCGCATCGATAGCCATCCTCCTGTGGCTGTTCCTGCCCGGCGGCCCGGCCAATCCAGGGCCCCCGACTCAGGCGCCCGAGCCCTCGCCGAACCCGGTTACCGTGCCTCCGCCGACGCAGTCCACGGCGCCCGACCCCCGAACGGCGGAGCAGCCCCAGCCCTCGCCTACGCCGGAGGTCCAGCCGTCGCCGCAACCCGATACGCCCGAGCCCGCTCCGACGCCTCGAGAGCAGCCGATCCAGCCGATGCCCTCGCCGCCGCAGCCCTCGCAGCCCGCCCCGGGCGCCAGCAGCGCCCCGAGGCCGCTGTTCACACCCGAGCAGGCAAAGCGGGTGGCGGAGAACATGGATGCTGCCGAGCGCCAGAAGCTCCAGGGCGAGCTTCGGATGCTGGCGGACTGGCTCCGCAAGGACCGCAGGTTCAGTGATCCGGACTTCTGGCCCATAATGCAGGCGGCCCTCGCGACTTCCGGACCCTCCATGGCGCCGGGCGGCATGTCCATCGGCACCGGCGAAGTAATGGCACTTATCACCAATGCCGATACCAACGTCCAGGCGGCCGACAACATCGAGCGTTACTCGCGGAACCTGAAGGGCGCTCTCCCTTACAATGTGAAGCAGCAGATCGCTCAGTCCCTCGCCCTCGCGACATCAGCCGACGAAGCTTACACCTCGGTGCAGCAAGTGCTCAAGCAAAACGATACCACGCTGTCTCAGCAAGCGAATCAGGTGCTCATCCAGGCTGCCCAGCAGGCTGCCCAGGCGGCGGCTCAACAGGCCGCCCAGCAGAACAAAGGCACGCAGTCACGCTGACAGGAAGGGGAAACGGGCTCCTGTGGCGAATGTATGCGGGCAAGCCCGAGAAGCGGTTCTGACTCCCTGATCGCGGCGGATTGTGGACCGGGAGAATTGACGTCCGTGGTTGGAGGGGACAAGCAGTGAGCCCGGGCAGACCACCCGGCCCAGTACCCGAGAACGAGTCCACTATGGCGGCCGGTAGAACCAACATAGTCAGGGACTCGACCACCGAGTTTGAGGCGCTGGCGCTTCAACACCTCGGTGACCTGTTGGGCAGTGCCCTGCGCATAACACGCAACTGGGAAGATGCGCAGGACCTGACCCAGGATACGCTGGTGCGTGCCTTCCGGGGTTTCAGCAGCTTCCAGACCGGCACGAACTTCAAGGCCTGGATCTTCCGCATCATGGTGAACACGTACATCAACCTCCAGCGGAAGTCCGCCCGCAGGCCTCGAACCGTCTCCTGGGAGGACGTGCCGGGCGAGGGGGAGACCGGGGGCTTCGACCCGCTCGCCGAGGATGGGCGCCCAGAGGGGACGACACTGGCCAGTCTTCCCAATGAGAAGCTCAAAGAGGCCCTCGATGGGCTCCCCGACGAATTCCGGATTCCGGTGCTGTTGTGCGATGTGGAGGAGTTCTCATACAAGGACATCGCGCACATGCTCGGCATCCCGTTGGGGACCGTGCGCTCGCGGATCTTCCGGGGCCGACAGCGGTTGAGAGAGGCACTCACCGGTGAGAAAGAGGGCCGGCAGCAGGGGTCGGACTAGCGGTCGCAGGCTGCACGACGAAGTGCATCAGCACCACTGCAACAGGCACTGCAGAGCAAGCAGGCGGCAACATGACCCAGGAGCCGGACGCCACCCTTGAGGACGAGGCGCGTCTCGGTCAGCACATCGTGAGCGTCGCCGAGGACGCAAGCGCCCAACTCGATCTGCTGGCGCCCATCTTCCGAGCAGGCTTGGAATCCGAATGCCAATGCCTCTTCATCGCCGATCGCACACCTCCGCAAGCCTTTGCTGCTTCTCTGGGGCAGCGAGGGTGTGACATCGCGAAGTACCTGGAGACCGGGCAGTTCGTGATAGCTCCCTCCGACGAACTCTACCTGCGCGATGGCTACTTCGAGCCCGATCGTGTGCTCGCGGCGTTCGCTGATGCGATCGCGGTCGCTGGGAAATCGGGCTTCCGTGGTCTCTGCGCCTCGGGCGAGCTGAGCTGGTTGGACCGAAGCATGCCTGGATCAGAGCGCGTGCTGGAGTACGAGTTCCGCGTGAACTACCTGGATAGTGTGGACTCCGCAACTCTCGTGTGCCTGTACGATGGGCGCACTCTCCCGAGCTGGATCGGCCAGGAACTCGAGAAGATCCATCCTTTGGTTCACAGGGATGGGCAGGTCGCGCCAAGTGCGGACTTCGTGACGGACGCGCTGCACGCGGCTCAACTGCCCCTCGCTCAAGAGTTGGAGCCACCGGCAGACTCACTGCCCTGCGAGTGGCTCGCGGAGTTGGTCTCGGCGCACGCTGATGGTGAGTTGATGGACCGCCGAGCCCAAGAGCTGGCGACCCACATCGCTGGCTGCCCGGCCTGTCGCGCGTGGATGGCCGCCGTTCGTAGGCTGAAGCAAGGCATGCACACCTTGCACACTGAAGCCCCGGTCCCGGACGAGTTCTGGGAGGCTGTGCGCTCGCGGCTGCAACCACCGGAAGGGAGTGAGTGAGCCCTCGGGGCCGCTTGAGCTCCGTCGGTGCGCGAGAGCCGCCCGGTCCCTCTGGAGAGAAGGGCGGCCCGAGCAAGGAGGTGATGCGCGAACCGCGGCGAAGTAGACAAGGACAATCGTCGGAGACGACGAAACCACTGTACGCCGGCCGCTAATCCGCTGCTGGGGGTCGGCGCGGCTACGCTGCCCGGGTGGTATGTGCTGCCGGCTTACGTTGGGCAACACAGGATTGCGGCGTACCGAGTACTGCACAAGGAGGCTCTCGAGATGGAAGGCAAGAATGTGTCGCCTGCGGTGGCAGTGATTGTTATACTGATCGTGATCGTGATTGTTCTGGCGGTCGGCTGGTCCATCTTCCTGAAGAAGCCCAAGACGGCGGATGTAGATGAGGAGATGTCAGGCGGCATGATGCCGGACGCCGGCATGATGCCCGCGGACGAGGCAGTCCCCGAGGCTGCCCCGGAAGACGACACGACCGAGGATGTCGAAGACACTGGCACTGAAGATGTGGAAGAGCCAGAGGAGGAAAGCACACCCGTAGAACCTGAGGAAGACTCCGGCTAGCCCAGCCGGAGCGCGCTTCAGTTCAAGAGGCGCTCTGGCACGCTGTAAGGCGGCGGCTTGTGACCTTTCTCCGTGGAGAGAGTGGACGGCCGCCGTGGGGTGACCGACTTACTGCATGACGCGGTGTGGTCGGCGTCTGCAAAGGCGCGCCACTAGATGATGTCTAGCGGGCCCTGGTGTGTTGTCTCGCCGGGGTCCGCTGTGTCCGGGGGGGGGCCATCGGGGCGGTGGGGCAGAGGCGCCTGCGCCGGCTGTCCTCGTCCCTTCACGATGATGCGTCGGTCAGTCTCTTGGTCAGGCGAACGACATTGCCGGGGTCGCTGAAGCAAACACCGTCCATCAGCCGGGATATCAGCAGCAGACCTCTTCCCTCCAGCGCCTGCGGGTCCAGGCTCTGTCGCTGCAGGCGCCTGAGCCATGACCTCCACCCAAAGCCCGGACCCTCGTCCGCGACTCGGATCACCACGCCCGGCCCGCCGAGCTCCACCGTCACCGTCACAGCCTTGCGGGCGTCCAGACGATTGCCGTGTACCATGCCGTTGACGACGGCTTCATGGGTCGACAGGACAATGTCGTGGACGGTCGAGTCCGCAAGGTTCAGCGGTCGAAGCAACCGGCGAAGTCGTTCCCGGAACTGTGGAAGCTGAGCCGTCGAACTCGGCAGGCGGATCCGCCACCGTGAGGGACGGAGCCTCTGTTCCTCGGCCATGACTGCTTGCGTAGCTCCCGTCGTTGCCTGTTCCCGGCGCCTCAGTCGCGCCCGGCCTGCCTGCGCATCCCCCCGTCGTTCGCGTGGAGGTGCGAGGCGGGATACCGGGAATACCTGTCGAACATTCTGCGCCGTGCAGAGCGGGTCCTGCGCAAAACCTCGGCCGCTGAGCCTCCATTGTGATGAGCACCAGCAAGCGCCGCTCCGGAAGACGCCGCGTGAGGGCTGCCGGCTCTCATCCCACGGGCCAGGCGCCAGCCGCCCTGTACGCGACGACCTTGCCTGGTCTGGAGGTGGTCCTGGCCGAGGAGTTGGCCGACAAATGGGCCAACCCGGATGTCGAGGTCCGCGGAAGAACCGTGGTGTTCCGGCGGCCCTCCCCCCTCCATCTGCCACTCGCTCTGCTGGCCTGTGACGCGGTCTGCTTGCTTGTCCGAGAAGCTCACGGTGACTTCGCAGGGCACAACGGGCTTGGCGCCCTGTGTGGGAAACTCGCGCGAACCCAGTTCGACCGATCCCTCGAATTGCTTGCACAGGCCGGCAGGCCGACCCCGCGGACGTTGGCGGTGGCTGCCGATGTGGCCGGCGCCTGTGGCTTCATGTTCTTCGATGTCAAACGGCAAGCCACTCCCGTCCTCGCGAACCGCCTGGGGCTCTCGGCCTCTGACGAGCACCCGGAGGTTGTGGTCCACGTCCAATGCCTCCCACACGTCGTTCGCGTCGGGATTCGGCTCCCCCTCGTCTCGTGGCGCCCCCCGTCCGCACGTGCGACTGAACTGCCGCGCTCACTGGTGGGCAGCCTGGTGCGCCTGGCTGATCCCCGGCAGCCCGTGACGCTGTGCGACCCGGACTGCGGTCCAGGGGACGTACTCCTGGCCTGGGAGAAGGCGACCGGGGCGCGGCATGCTGTGGGCTTCGACTTCGGGCGGCGGCCCAGGCAGCAATCGGGAGCAGCAAGGTGGCTCGTGCAGGCAAGCACGAGGCGCTGGCCGATCGCGGACGACCGACTGTCGCGAGTCGTCTCCGCCCTCCCCCGTGTGCGCTCGCCGGCCGAGTTCGCCAAGCTCCTGGGCGAGACGGATCGCTGTCTGGCTCCCGGCGGCCGGGCCGTGTTCTCTATCCCTGCCGACGAGGTGTTTCACTCAGCCATCGAGGCTCGGCCCCGCCTCGTGCTGGCCAGAGACGTGAAGTTCCGCCGGGAGCGCAAGCCCCGGCGAATCATCGTCCTGACGCGAGACGGACCACCGAACAGCCACCGTACCCCGGTAAC
>CBFDAZ010000096.1:0-11282 GCA_965602825.1 uncultured bacterium | reverse complement strand
CCCTCGCTCATCGGGACGTCGTGCTGGGCGAGCATCACGCTCGCCTCGTCCTTGTCGCCGTAGCCACTCAACTCCATGCGCAGCGCCCAGCCCCCATCGATCTCTTCCCGGGCACAGGCCGACTCGGGCGATCCGGGCTGGAAGTCCCACTCATCCGGCATCCCGTCCCCATCCGCATCCACACTGAAATCTCCGTTCCTGATCACCGGGTCACCGGCATCGTCACCAAGGCCGCCGGGCGGAGTTGGGAAATGGTCGAGCAGCGGCGTGTCCGCGCTTACCCCCATGTTCGCGAGAAGGCGGCTCAGCATGAAGGAGGCGCGGCGGTAGGTCCGCCTGGTGTTTCGGTTCGCTCTGTGCTGGAAGAACCAGGGCTCGATCCCTGTCTCGAAGCTCGGGTTTGTGAACAGGTTCTCGCGTTCCTCAACTACGGCTCCCTCCGGCGGCGCTTGCCACGACACATAGTCCCCCTCATAGAGCTGGAACACGTCGGCCCGGAACCGGCCGCCATCGTCAGCACAACCGATGTACGCCTGCCAACCCTCCTCGAAGGGCTGCTCTACCGTGAAAGTGGCGTGCAGCTCCGTCCACTCGCCCTCGGGGACCGGGACCTTCTCTGTCTTCAAAGCCCGATCCCAGGGCCTCCCCGCCCGCTCGACCTCTAGGTGCGCACGCACCGGCCCACCCACGCCCTTGAGGAGAACCGAGAAGGTGTAGGTCTTGCCGACTTCGCCGGCTGCCTCGGTCTTCTGGCCGAACTGACACCCCCATCCAGTTGCAGAGCCCATCGTCACCAAGGCGCTCTGCTCGCCGTCCGCGGCATCGTCCGCGTTCACGACCATCGAGGGCACGGCCCCCTCGGCTCTGGTGATCGTGTGCGGCGGCAGTTGACAGAAGACGACGTTCGAGCCCTCGCCCACGGCAAGGACACCATCACCGACGACCGTGGCGCCTCCCGACACGAGGGGCAGCTCGCGCGGGTCGCGGTTGTGGACATCCGCCGGCCCCACTCCCACGAGCAGAGAGTCCTGACCGGGCGCGTCGAAGAACGAGGCGATGTGCTCCTGCGCCGTCATGCTGATTCTGAAGGGCAGGAAGGCAGTGGCGTCCGCCTCGTCGAGGCCGAGCGCCAGCAGGTTGCCCCCGGCCTTCAGGAACTCGCTGATCGCCGCCGCGTTGCCCGCAAGCTCCTGCCCGCCGCCGCGCCCGACTAGGAGCACCTGATCCGCCGACACATCGCCGCCCTCGTAGGAGCCCGGCTCGATGCCTGCGAACTCGAGATGACGTTTGCTGTCCGGGTCGCCGACGAAGAGCGCCTTCCGCCTCGGGGCCGGCTCCCAATCCGACACGTACTCGACGATCCTCCGAGCCAGCGTCTCCGCCGCGGGCTCCGTCTCAGTCCGCCCCGTCACGTCCATCTGGCAGAACAGGATCATCCCTCTGCCTTCCCGGTATTCCATGAGCGGGCTGTACTGCAGGCTGTACCCGCCGTCCACGATCGGGAGGAAATCGCCCCGCGTCGGCTTCTCGATGAGCACCGAGGCGACGTTGCCCCGGCATCCGCACCGCCATAGTCGCGTCACGTCAATGCCGCACCACTTGATTGTTGGGGGGTTGCCCGACCCCTGTTGATACTCGAGCTGCGGCGGGAGAATCGTCGCCTCGCCGCGCCAGTCCCGCAGGTGCTCCAGATCGGCCCCGGCAACGAGCGGGTGGTCCGGCACACGCTTGAAGACCTGCCTCAAACCGTATGCCGCCACGCGGAACCCCAGCCTCTTCTCCAGCGCATCCACCGTCTGCTCGAAGACGATGACCTTCAGGCCCTCGGGCACGCGGCCGATATCAGGCCCCGGCCCGTCCTCCGTCAGCGCGCCCTTTCCGACCACGAGGATGTCGTACGATGACAGGTCCGCGTCTGCATCCACGGCGTCACAGCCGACCTCCATGCTGCGGAGCAGGTCGCCGGTCTCGCCCTCCGGATCGAAGAGCGCGATCTTCGACGTCACCTCCGGATCGTCTGCACGCGGCACTATCTGGACCTCAAACGAATCCGTCTGCGTCTCTCCGTTGCCGAACTCCATGGTCGCGCTGAGCTCATACGTGCCGGGCGCCAGGTTGTCGGGCAGTTCGAAGCGCAGCGGCACCCGCTCCTGGTTCCCCGTCGTCACGCTGACTTGCTCAGTGCCCGCCACCGGCTGGGGAAGCCCGAACGACCACCTGCAGTCGCACGTCACCGTCTCGCGCGAGTTGTTGATCACCACGAGCTGCTTCTCGACCGTCTCGCCGGTGTAGAAGATGTGGTCCTTGCTGGTGAAGCGAGCGGGCTTGCCTGCGATGTAGGCCAGAAGCGGCATGTTGTTGCGCAATACGGCCTGGCCCGGGGCCAGGGGAATCCAGTCGGCACGCTCGAACGCCAGATCCATCCGCTCGTATTGCTCGTCGATGTAGTCCGGGCTGAATCCGGGCCGCTGCAAGCTCTCCCAGTCAGTTTCGAGCTCCTTGCGGTCCCGGTCGACATCGTCGCGCGGCTTCCAGAAGATCCCATGTGTCCACGGGCTGTTCGCCGACAACTCCCACGTGCGGAATGCGCGCCAGTTCTCGGCGGTGTACATGCCCATCACCGGGTATTGCTCGTCGAAGTCCCGGGAGCCCATCTGGTGCGGGTAGTCCCAGCGATGCCAGAGGTTGCCGGCCCTGAACTGCTCGGCCTCCCAGCGCAAGCACGTCTTCTCGACCTCGGTGATCCGGTAGGCCGGGTCCCCGTAGAACTGCGAGTTCCACTCCGCGAGGCATAGCTCCCACGGCACTACGGCGCTCCCGAAAGCTCGTGCGCCTTTGTACCACCCGCGGTACATCGAGAAATCCCAGCTAAACGCTGCGGCGTATTCGCACAGGAAAACCGGCTTCACGCCCTTGGTGGACCAGTGTTCGAACCAGTCGGACATCTCTTGCACCGGAACGAAGTTCGGGTAGAAGTTGACCGTGTGCATCGAGCTCAGGTTGCCCGACGAGTGATGGTAGACGATGCGGCCCGGATCGAAGCGCTTGATGATGGCCTCGGCCCGCAGAGCGCGTTGGGCGCCCCTCTGGGACCATGACGAGGCTCGCGGGTCTATGATGCCGTCAATCATGTCCGGGTTCATGTCCTCGCTGTAACCGGTTGCGTTGTGGCTCGTCGAGTACGCCACCACCGACGGATGGTTCTGGGCCGCGCGAACGTAGAACTCCGCGTGGCGGGCGTAGCCGTTGTTCTGGTCGGCATCGGGCTCGTCCCAGTCGTAGTGGCCGAAGTGGGGCTGGGACAGAGCCACCAGCATCCCCGCATCGTCCGCGGCCCTGAGGGCCTCCGCAAAGCCCAGATGGGAGCCCGGTTCGCAGCCGTAGTTGTGAGTGTAGACGAAGTTGATCCCGAAGCTCTTGAGCCGCTCCATGCTCTCCCGGGCGCCATCGTAGCTCGCCCATGCGGCGCCGATCTGTGCGTTGTCGAACGGGACGGCGGAAAGGAAGAGGCGGGTGCCGTTGAGGACGAAGTCCCGGCCGTCAATCCAGAGCTCGCGGAACCCGAAACGCACGGGGTGGCCGGCGTCTAGTACCGTGCCTCCAGCGTCGAGCAGCGAGAGACTGAGGCCGTACATGTTCTGAGGCGTGTGGATGTCCCAGAGCTTGTCCGGCTTCCACTTCTCGGTGAACGCGAGGCGGCCGTCCTTCAGGTCGCCTGCCCCGAACGGCGCGCTGGTGAACTCCTCGAGCTTGCGTTCGCCGTCGGTGATCTCAGCACGAAGGGCGTACTGGGCATCCGTCGCGAGGCCGTCCAGCCCGGCCTCAAAGGTGATCTCCCAGTTGCGGACAGAGGTGTCCACCTTCACGTCGGAGAGGCGGGCGGCGGCAGGCGTGGCCACAAGGTAGACATCACCACACAGGCCGCGCCGGCGAACCGTCCCTCGCACCTCCCTGGCCGAGGCGGTGTCGTTATACGAGAGCATGACACCCCTCAGCGGCATCGCCACGACCGAGATGCTGAGGACATGCGTATTCCCCGGACGGCACACTGATGTCAGGTCCACCTCACCCCATGGGAATCGCATCTCGCCAACCTTGGCACCGTCGACGTAGACCACGGCATACGAGTTGAGATACTCGGCGTACACAGCGATGCGGCGTCCAGCCCATTCGCCGGGAATCGTGATCTCACGCTGGTACCAGGCCACCGTGGTGCCGCCCAGGTTCTCTTCCCCCCAACTTGAGTGCGCGTGCACCGTCTGGCAGTCCTTCTGCATGTAGTCGGTGATGCCCGGCCAGCACCCCGGAACCTTGAAATGGCCCCAGTTCCCGGCGGGGACGGTGTCCGCGGCGTCCCCGGCCGGCTGCCACTGCCACAGGCCGTTGATGCAGATACGCTCGCGCGTCGGCGTGCTCTCACGGTAGGCCTTATCCAAGTCCCACACCGCCTTCACCCCTTGCGGCAGAGCTGCCGCGGACTGGGCCTGGCAGCCTGGGGTAGTCAGTGCCATAGCGACCCAAGCCAAGGTTGCGAGCAACACGGTCTCCGGTGGCCTCATGTCGTCCTCCTCGGTCGGGGATCCGTCGGGCGTCTCCCCGTGTCCGTTCGTGCCCAACGCCGCGCCGCGCGGGACCCGGGAAGTAGCGCGCGCAGGGCGGGAGCGCGGGTTCGCCGATGTCTCCGCGCCCACTGGCAGTGCGTACTTCGCCCTTCGCCGGAGCCATCCTCCGCGTGTGCGCCGGCAATCGCTCCCCATCGCCGCCGCCCCCCCGTCCGCCTCCTGGCCGAGTCGGCGAAAGGACGTTGACCGCTTCCCGCTCAATACGCAGCCTGAGCTTGCTCGGTAGCGAGGCGCACGATGAGAAGCGAGGGATGCGACCATGAAGATCTTCATGCACTGGGACATGGAAGGCGTCAGCGGCCTCTTCACGCGCGAGCACGTCTGGTTCTGGGAGGCGGGTGTGCGAGAGCACATCGCCGATGAGGGCCGCCGGCTCCTGATGGCCGACGTGAACTCGGCGGCGGCCGCCGCGCTGGAGGCCGGGGCCGATGAGGTGATCGTCTGCGACACACATCACGGCGGCCGGAACATCCGCACCGCCGAGATGCTCTCTGATCCCCGCATCTCCTATCTCGAGGTGAGCGTCGGGCACCAGGATGGCAGGCGCCGCTGGATGCCGGGCCTGGATGAAAGCGTCGATGGTCTGATGCTCATGGGCCACCATGCCAGGGCGGGCACCGAAGGCGCCTTCCTGCCCCATACCTGGACGCTTGAGTGGGCCGACTTCCGGATCAACGGGCAGAGCGTCGGCGAACTGGGGATCGAGGCCTGCTACGCAGGGCACTGGGGCGTGCCGCTTCTGCTGGTGCAGGGAGATGAGGCGGGCTGCAGGGAGGCCGACGAGCAGTTCCCGGGTGTGGTGACGGCGACGGTGAAGCGAGCCGAGAGCAGGGACCTGTGCTCGGGCCCGGATGCCGAGACCGCTCGCCGGCTGACTGCGGACAAGGTAGCAGAGGCCATTGACAACGCCCGTGCGGGCCGGGCCAGGCCGTACAAGCCCGACCTGCCCATGACGATCGGAATCCGGATGACCTCCGCTCAGGCGGCCGAGGCCGCCGCCAAGAGGCCAGGAGTGGAACGAGTAGACGAGCACACTGTGGAGGGTCGTGTCGAGCGCCACTGCGATGTGGTGAAGTGGATTCTTGGCACCGGGCTCGACATGCCGGAAGAGAACCGCCCGTAGACGTCCCCGCGGTACGAAGTGGAGCCTGGCTTCGAACTCAGTCGAACGGAGAGCCTGCGATGTCTCGACCAGCGCGAATCTGCACGATCTCGATGAACTCAATCGTCCACGGGAACCGCTCCTCCAAGGAAGACCGCTTCCGCGAGGCGGAGCAGAAGATGCAGCAGGGCTCGCCGGACAAGCCCGACCTGTTCCTGCTTCCCGAGATCTTCCTGGTGAATGATGTACCGGACGCCTGGTCCGAGCAAGCCAACATGGAGGAGGAGGGGAACGCGACGTACGAACGTCTCGGCGCACTCGCTCGCTCCCATGGCGCCTACATCGTCGCGCCGCTCTTGACTCGGCACGAAGGCCTCGTGCACAACTCCGCCGTGGTCTTCGACCGCCGGGGCGAGCCCGTCTTCACGTACCACAAGACCTTCCCGACACCCGGCGAGTTGGCCAACGGGGTCTCGCCCGGCACCCGCACCCCGGACTGCTTCGACGCCGACTTTGGCCGGATCGGGATCGCGATCTGCTATGACCTCAACTTCCAGCCTCTCTTCAAGCATTACTACGAGCAGGGAATGGAGTTGCTGCTGTTCCCCAGCTACTTCCCCGGCGGACTCCTGCTGCAGTCGTGGGCCTACCTCTACACGTTCCACGCCGTCAGCAGCCACGCCCAGGGCCACGAGAGCGTGTTCGTGAGCAACCTCGGGCACGTGATCGCGCGGGCGAACATGTTCACCCAGGCCCTGACCCACGAGTTTGAGATGGACAGCGTCGTCGTCCCCTACTGGGGGAACCACGATGCAGTGCGGGCGGCGAAGGAGAAGTACGGCCCCGAACTCGAGACGGAGATTCACCGCGCCGAGGGCGACGTGATCCTGCGCTACCGAGGCGCCGACACGACCGCCAAGGAGATTCTGCAGGAGTTCGGGATCCGTACCCGGTCCGAGTTCTACAACAACGAGCACCTGCTGTAGAGCCATGCAGGCGTTCATCCCGGGAGCGGATGACATTCGGGCCCATCCATTGTGAGGCACACGGGTATGACAACGCGCAACAGAGCGGTATCAGCCGGCCCGATGGCCTTGGGCCTGGGTCTAATGATGGAGGCGATCGCCATGGGCCAGCCCGCTTCACAGGGCAGCCGGCTGCAGGTCTCTTGGGACAACTACAGCGACACCTGGGTGGCAACCGACGCCCTGGGACGTCGCGTCGCCACCCATGAAGACAGCGGCCCGCCCCGGCCCGATCGGTGGGTCGGTATCTTCTACTTCCTGTGGCACGGCGCGCACGTGAACGGCGGGCCCTGGGACATCACCCGCATCAGGAACACCGATCCGGAGGCGATGCAGAAGAAGGACAGCCCACTCTGGGGTCCGATCTTTGCGCCCCACCATTGGGGGGAGTCGATCTTCGGACACTACCTCGGGGACGACAGGTGGGTCCTGCGCAAGCACGCCCAGATGCTCGCGGACGCGGGCGTCGACACACTGATCTTCGACACCAGCAACAAGGTCATCTACGAGCAGTACTATACCCCTCTCTTCGAGACGCTGATGGAGGTGCGGGCCGAGGGGAACGCGACGCCCTACGTGGCCTTCCTCACCCCCTTCTGGGACCCGTCCAGCACGGTGCACGAGCTCTACGACAGGCTGTACTCCAAGGGCCTCTACAAGGATCTGTGGTTCCACTGGGAGGGCAAGCCTCTGATCCTCGCCGATCCGGATCTGGTCGCCACTGCCGATCCCGAGCGCGCGGGAATCCGGGACTTCTTCACCTTCCGCAAGCCCCAGCCCGACTACTTCCTGGGACCGACCGGGCCGGACATGTGGAGCTGGCTGGAGGTCCACCCCCAGCATGTCTTCCATAACTCGCGGGGGGAGAGGGAACAGATGTCGGTGGGTGTGGCGCAGAACGCGGTGGAGGACCCGGAGGCCCCTCCGATCGGCGATTCCACGGGCCTGCGGCTGGGCACGCTGAGCGAACCGGGCTCCCTGGGTCGTAGCTATCACAACGGTCAGCACACCGACGACCCGGACGCTGTGCTCTACGGGCACAACTTCGCGGAGCAGTGGGAGCACGCGCTGCGTCAGGACCCGTCCTTCATCTTCATCACGGGCTGGAACGAGTGGTTCGGCGGCCGGTTCGACGAGTTCCTGGGCGTGAAGCTCCCCGTCATGTTCGTGGACACCTTCGACCAGGAGCACAGCCGCGACGTCGAGCCCATGAAGGGCGGCCACGGCGACAACTACTACTACCAGATGGTGAGCTACATACGCCGGTTCAAGGGAGCGCGGCCGCTGCCCACGGCCTCCCCGCCGAAGACGATTGACCTGGCCGCCGGCTTCGAGCAATGGGCGGACGTGGCGCCGGAGTACCGTGACACCATCGGCGACACGGCCCATCGCGACCACCCGGGCTACAATACCGCGACGCGCTACCGGAACAGCACGGGGCGCAACGACTTCGTGCTGGCGAAGGTCGCCCGCGATGGGGGCAACCTGTACTTTTATGCCCGAACGCGCGAACCGATTACCGCCCATACCGATCCGGACTGGATGGTGCTCTTCCTGAACACCGACCGCGACCCCGACACGGGGTGGGAGGGCTACAACATCGCCATCAACCGGCGCGTCCGGGATGACTCCACAAGCGTGGTGGAGCACACGGCCAACGGGTGGAACTGGCAGCCGCGGGGTGAGGCACGATTCACCGTACAGGGCGACGAGCTCATGATCGCCGTGCCCCGGGATACCCTCGGCCTGGCGGATGGTGAGCCGCTCGATATCGAGTTCAAATGGGCGGACAACTTCGTGGTAGAGGACGACATCGACGCTTTCACCGTCAACGGCGATAGTGCTCCCTTCGGCCGCTTCAGCTACCGCTACCGCACCACCGAGTAACCGGTCAGGCCACGCCTCTTCCCGCGCGCGGGGCCGAGCCGGGCCCTTCTAGGCCGGTCTATTCACGACGAACGTTGCGGGCAACCCGCTCTTTTGAAAAGAGCCGGTTTCCCGCGCCCTTCCGGCAGAAAACTCTGTTTCGGTGTCGGTGCTTGCCGTGAAGCACCCTGTGCTGCTGATAGCCCGACCTCGGGACTACGGACGCAGGTCGGGAATGGCCTCCCCGCTGTTGTGGGGGGCTCGGACCACACTGCATCGTGAATGATGCGGGTTAGGTCCGGTGGAGGATGGCCAGATCGTTGGCGGGCTCGCCCAGGAGTTCCGCCATCTGCCAGCCGGCCTCCGCCGCCGCGGCCTCGAGGGCGACAGGGCTGACGAGAGTGAAGTCCCACCAGGGCCCTGCATGGCCCCGGTACTCGATACGCAGCCTCAACTCGCCCCTCGGCCCGCTGCAGAGCCTGTTGGTGGAGGGCCGGGGGCTCCTCGGCCAGTTCGCCCGTGAGTGCACATGGTCCATCCTCGACGTGCCCGTCGTCTCGCCGGATCCGATAGGGCTCGGTGTCGCTGTGCCAGGAGTCGAGGAACACCCGGCCGTAGATGTCTTCCATGAGCGGCAAGTCTGGAATGGACAACGGGGACACCTCCCAGTGGCGTTTGGGAGAGGTACGTCGGACGCAGGCGCAGGTTGCGCGATGCTGACCCGATCCGGCGCCGGCGCACCCGAAGGGCAAGGAGCCGGTGCCGGACGTAGACAATAGCACGTGTTGGTGTCTTCCTGCCCTGCTCCGACAGACACGATCTAGCGAGGTTGGCTGCGGAGCGGGACCGACTGAGGGGCGTGCAGATGCCGGACCAAGGCGAGCAAGCAGCACGTGTGGGTGCCGAGCCGGGGCCACCGGCGATCCGCCCCCAGCCCTCGCCGTATCGGTGGGCAACAGCCCGCGCCCTGCTCGTGGCCGTTGTCCTTTCGCTGTTGGTGGCGGCGTGGACCAAGCAAGCCGAGCTGGTGACCCTGACCAGTCAGATCTCCGAGAGCACTCCCCCCATCGCCTCGATCCTCTGTCTCCTGCTGCTGGTGTCCGGCAGCGCCCTGGTGACGAGACTCGCGACCGCCTGCGAGGAGCACGGCAGGCTGCGGAGGTTGGCGGGTCTGGCTCGGCGGCTGACCCTCAACAGCGGGGAGATGTTCGTCGTGTTTGTGTTCCTGGCCATCACCGCGGCGATGCCTGGCGTCGGTCTCTTCCGTCAGGTCATGCCCTGTCTGATGGTCACCCAGTACTTCGGTACGCCCTCCGACCATCTGGCGGAGATGGTCGGCTCGATCCCTGTGCAGTGGGCCCCGACCGATCCCGAGGTCGCCCGCGTCTTCTGGGAGGGGGGCGGCGGGGACGTCCCCTCCTTCGGCCTCGGTAACGTGCCGCTGATCGGGCCTGTCGTAGCCGGTATCGCGCGCTTCTTCGCCGGCGCGGCGCTGGTGCCCTGGCAGCACTGGCTCGTGCCGTTCGTGGTGTGGAGCACCTACCTGAGCGCGTACTTCATCGCCGCCTTCTGCCTGCTGGCCCTGTTCCGGCGGACATGGGAGGACGATGAGCGTCTGACCTTCCCGGTCTCGAACCTCGCCATCGAGATGATCCAGCCTGAGAGGGGACTGGTCACCGGCGTTCGCTTCTTCCGCGACCCGGTCGTCTGGACCGGCTTCCTGCTGGCCGTACTCTACAACGGCCTCAATGCCATGCACGTGTTCAACCCGGCGATTCCTGCGTTGGGCATCTCGTACCCGCTGGGCAGCCTGTTCACCGAGTCCCCCTGGGACACCATGCGGGGCCTCGCGATCTACTACAAGCCGGAGATCCTCGGTCTTGGCTACCTGGTGCCGTCCGACGTGCTGTTCTCAATCTGGTTCTCCACGCTGGTCAGTTGGCTGGTCCGCCCGTTTGCGAGGATGGTCGGGTACAGTCCTGCCGGCTTCCCCTTCGTGACCGAACAGGCGATGGGCGCTTTCGTCCTGCTCGGGCTCTACTTCGCCTATCAGGCACGGGGGCGGCTCTTACAGGTGCTCCGGCACGCCGTCTACGGAGGCAACACAGACGGCGACCGAGAGGAGCCCCTCGGCTCCCGGGCGGCTCTGGTGGGCGCGGTCGTGGGGATTGCGGTAGTCGTGACAATGCCCATCGTGTTCGGGGTCGTGTGGTGGGTCTCACTGATGTACTTCGGCATCATGTTCCTGGTGCTGGTGGTCTACTGCCGCAACCGGTCCGAGATGGGCTTCCCGATTGTGTGGGGCTATCCCCTGTATCAGCAGCGCCAGCTCATGGTCAATTTCCTGGGCAGCGAGGCCTTCGTGTCGAAGGGCAACGTCGGCTCCTTCACGCTCCTCACCATGTTCTCGTGGCTGCAGCGTAGCGTGAACCAGGCGATAGCGAGTACGGGACAGGAAGCGCACGTGGCGGCGCACCGCATGGGCGGCAGCCGGCGCACCATCTCCCGGGTCGTCCTGAGTGCTCTCGTCTTCGGCATCGTGGCTGCCTTCCTCGCGAACCTGTCAGCCTACTACGAGTACGGTGGCCTGGTGCTGTCCAGCCCGGGAGGCATCGAGGGCGGCCAGATGACGCAGGAGGTGCTCGGGCAGTTCCGGGCCGTCTCTCG
>CBFDAZ010000095.1:0-11341 GCA_965602825.1 uncultured bacterium | reverse complement strand
CCTCGCCGGCGTAGACGAGCATCAAGTCGCGGATGTCATCGACCGGGGCGTAGTCGGCGTATCCGGCCGACGGTGGGAGTGCCGCGACGGCGGCGGCGACGGCCATCGCGAGCGGCCAGTGACGCTGGGGCCGCCGGGGCGGCTTCGCGCTCATTCTGATTCCTGATGCAGCTCCTCGATCAGCGCTGCCAGTCTCTCCATGCGCTCGGGGACGGGGATATCCTGAGGGCAGGCCTCGACGCACGCTTCGCAAGCGACGCACTTGGCCGGGCTGAGCCTCTCGTTACCATGCAGTCTCGCTAGCTGGCCGGCCGCCGAGGATAGCCGGAACACCTCGTGGAGTTGCAGCAAGCCCATCAGGTGGAACACGGGCAGACCCTCCGGGCAGACGCCCATGCAGTACCGGCATCCCGTGCACAGGGCCTCGCCTTTGGAGAACTCGCGGAAGGCTTCGATGAACCGCTGCCTCTGCTCCCCGGTCATCGGTGTCTCGAGGCTGGCCACCGCGGCATTCTGCTCCACGTGCGCGATCTCGTTCATGCCGGATAGCACGGTCGATATGGCGGGCGAGCTGAGCAGGAAGCGCAGGGCGATCTCCTGCACCGGCATTCCCGCCAGCTCGGGGAGGTGCTCCGCAAACAGCTCGGACTCCCCCACGAGCAGTCCACCGCGCAGAGGCCCCATAATCGCGACACCGATACCGTTCTCGCGGGCGAAATCGATCACCCGCTCGGGGTAGCGGTCGTTGAAGTTGTAGTAGACCGTGATGGAGCGGAAGTCGGGCACCCGCTCCAGCCAACTGATGATGTCGTCCGGCTTGCCGTGAGTCGTGAAGCCCAGGTGGCTCACCAAGCCCTGCTCCCTGGCCTCGCGTAGTGCGTCAAGCGGCGTGTCTTGCCCCACACAGGCAGCCTCGAAGTGGTCGGGGGCGCTCATGTCCCAGAACTGGTAGAAATCGAACCGATCGACTCCCACGCGCTTCAGAGAGTTCTCCATGCACGTCCACATCTGATCCCGCGTGTTGATGCCCAGGTTCCGGTCGGCTTTCGCCTCGCCGGATCGCGGTTGTGCTTTGGCCGAAAGGACCATCTTGGAACGGTCCTTGCCCTCGATGGCCGCGCCGACCCATGCCTCCGCGTTCTCATCGAAGTCCTTGAAGCTGTAGGCGGCGCCGATATCGAAGTACGTCAACCCGAGCTCAAGCTCTCGCTCGATCATCTCGGCCGCGTTCTCCCTGCCCTTGAACCTCATCGTGCCGATTCCCAAGGCCGAAACATCGACCCCTGTGTCTCCTACAGGTCGGTATTGCACGGATGGTGCCTCCTGGTTGTTGATCTGCTGGTGGGGGCCGCTCCGGGGTCAGATGCCCCAATGCTCGTTGATCTCTCGTTGGTAGCCCTCGATGTACCCGGAGAGGACGTCAGCATAGCGCAGGGCTTCACCGGCGTGGGCTGACTCGTAGATCGCCTCACAGATGGCCTTGGCCTTGAGTCCCTCCTCCCCACTGATCTCCGGTTCAGTGTCTGTCGCGATCGCTCGCAGGAAGTCGTAGATCTCCAGGGTCATGCCGTCCTCAAAGCCGTGGGGGAAGAATCTGCCCCGTTCCTCCGCGCTGAGGCTCTTCATAAATTCGGGGATGATGTCGGAAAGCGAGACTGGGTCTTCTCCCGGCCGCACGACTCGGGCACCGGGGAACGGTCCGTGGAATACGTCGCCCTCATCCACGATGCACCCCTCGCTGCCATAGCACATGATGCTGCGCAGCTCCTGTCCCGGGGCGACGGCGGAGAAGCTCCAGAACCCATCCACACCGCTCTCGAAGTTGATCACCGCCATCCACGTATCCTCCCGGTCATCGTACACCGTCTTGCCGTCTCTAATGTGTGGCCACTTCTCGTGCTGTCGCACGGTCGCATAGATGCGGACCGGGTCCCCAAACAGATAGCGTAGCGTGTCGGCGAAGTGCGCGCCGCTGTCCATGATCAGTCCCCCACCGCCCATCCACTTGTCCGTCCGCCAGTGCCATCGCCGGGGCTCCCTCGGCCTCTGGTAAGTCGCATGCTGAATGTAGAACATCCTTGGTTGGCCGATCATCCCCCTCTCATTCACCGCCCAGTGCGCGGCGCGGTGGCTGGGGCTACGGCGAACGTTGTTCGCGCACGCGGTTATCAGGCCGTTCTTCTTGGCCGCTTCGATGATGAGGTTGCTTGCCCTGACGGTGACCCCGAACGGCCTCCCGATCAGGACGTTGGTCCCCTCCTCCAGACACTGGACGCCGCTGACGTGGTGGTCGTAGTGAGGCGTGCAGATGTCGGCCCCATCGATCTCGTAGTGAACCACCATCTTGTGAACGTCCGGGTGGACGATCGGCTCCACATCCTGCCACCTGGCGATCTCCTGGGCGAAGGCCTCAGCCTTCTCCTCTATGTGGTCGCAGACGCCAGTGATGCGGAAGAGGTCCGCTTCCTTCTGCATGATCTGCTCGTAGGACCGCAGGTGGGTCCGAGCGATGTCCCCGCATCCGACGATGCCAATCTTGATCGGCTTGGTTGGCAAATCGATCAACCCCAATCCGCTTCACGCCTGAGTTGCTGGATCCACGGCGTTAACCCATCCCATTCGTCCCTGGCCCCCGCAGACCTGCGCGGCCGCCCGTGAGTCTCCGCCGACACCGCGGCTGACCCGCACGTTCCTTCACCCCGCACTCGTAACGGGACGACTGGAAGCAGGTGGCTGCCCCGGCCGGGCCGAAAGGCCCCGCGTTTTGCGTCGCAACGAGCTCCCTCACGGTCCAAGTATGGCTTCATGATACGTCTGGCACTCGCTACGATCCTCACCGGCGCCTTCGCGATCGTGGTGCGTTTCGGTCAGAGGCGCAAGGGGAATCTCCCGGCCATCGGGGCCGTCAACTACGCGGTCGCTACGCTCGCCTTTGTGCCCGCACTCTATCTGCTGACCACGCACGTCTCCCGTCACACGGCACTCGTCGGTGCAATCGGCGGCCTGGTCTACGCGACCGCGTACTTCCTCCTGCTACCGGTACTGCACTCACAGGGTGTCGCCATTTCGACGGCCGTGATGCGCTTGTCGGTCGTCCTTCCTATGCTGTTATCGCTACTCCTGTGGCAGGAAGTTCCCACGGCCTTGCAGGGAGTGGGCGCCGGCCTAGCCCTCACGGCGCTTCCCTTACTCGCCCTTGGACGCGCGGCCGGAATAGGACCTCCCGCACAGCGCCCCCCGTTCATGCCGTTTGTGGCGCTGTTCCTGTTCAACGGCACCTGTCTCTGCATACAGAAGTGGTACCAGACAACCGGTACGTTCGCCGAGCGCCCGGCCTTTTTCATTGTGCTCTTCGGGTTGGCAGCGCTCTACACCAGTATCGTGTGGCTTGCCCGATCACGAAGCCTGACCCGGGTTGACCTAGCGATCGGCGCCCTGCTGGGGCTGGTCAACGCCGGAGCCAACTTCGCCAGCCTTGCGGCCCTCGATGTCTGCTCCGGCGTCGTCTTCTTCCCGGTGACCGCGGCCGGCGGCCTGGTGTTCGCAGCCCTGTTCGCCGCCGTCTTCTGGCGGGAGGTACCGTCCAGGTGGGGCGCGCTAGGCATCCTGGTGGCTGTTGCGGCCGTAGCCCTGGTCAATGTCGGATCGGCTGTGGAGCAACCGACCTACCGGTCGGTGCCCGTTCTGGCCGCAGCGGAAGAAAGCCCGTTCGCCACGTCAGACCGCGACAACAGGTGGCCAGCCGGCGGAACGCGAACGGACGGCGTGCAGGAGGCAGCCATGCAGGACACCACGGAGGCCGCCGCCCCAGCCTTGCTCTGGGACCTCGAGGCCATCACCAAGGCACCCCTGAAGTTGCGCACGGTCCGGAAGCGTACGACCGGTTGGGGAGCCGGGCGACTGGAGCACCACGAGCTGTTCTTCTACTCCCACGACTGGGCCGAAGGCGAGGTCGTCATCCACGCCTACCTGGCCCTGCCCGTCAGCGATGAGCCGGTTCCCGCCATCGTGATGGGCACCGGCGATGCAGACTCGGCTGCTGAGTTCTGCCGCAACCACCGGGTGGCGACCGTTGTGATCGACCGCCCCGGAACCGCGGAAAGCTCTGGCCCCGAGGACGACTACACAAACTGGGTGCGGTTCGCCGATCCCCGCGAGAGCTGGATGTGGCACTACGTCAACGCCGGTCTCCGCGCGGTCACCCTGGCGACCACGCTTCCCGAAGTCGATCCTGACCGGATTGGCATCACCGGCAGTTCGCGGGGCGGCACTATGGCCTGGATCGCCAACGGCGTGGACCCGAGACTGAAGCTGGCAATCCCCGTGGCGACCGGCGGGGATATCGTGCGCGCTCTGGACCACGGTGGGTGGGCCAACTACATCCACCGGGACGAGACGGGCCGCCCGTACGTTCCCGACGGATTCCACCGGTTCGCCCGGTTCTATGATCCCCTGGTCTATTGCGGCAAGCAGCATGGTGGCGTCATGCTCGTCGTCGGCGCGCAAGATGAGTACTTCCCCCTCTACTGCACGGCCACAACGGCGGAGGCATCTGCCAGCGACGATCTCCGCATGCTGATCATCGCCAACTGGGACCACGGCTACTTCACAGGCGACAACGCCCACGTGGATGCCTTCGACAACCGCCCGGAGGCCTCAGCCAAGACCGACCTCGCCGTAGCATCGGCCATCGACTACTGGCTCCGAGGCACGGGCCCGATGCCGAAGAGCCCCGAGCTTGCCGCGGAGCGGAACGGCGACCGCGTGCTCTTCACCGTCACGCCCGACCTGGTGGAGAATGTCGATCGCGCATTGCTCCGCGTCTCGCTTGACGGCGCCTACACATTCGATGCCCTCCCCGCCACCGGACACGGGTCACAGTTCACGGCCGAGCTTGCCGGACCGGACACCGCGGTGCTCGATGGTGTTGCCGCCTACGCCGAAGTTGGGTACACTGAAGGTCCGGTACTCACATCGATCCCCTGGTTCGGGCCGGCCTTCCGCCAGGTCATGCGTCCCTTCCCCGAGCCGGATGAGTCGTGACCGCCTGCCGACAGCCCTGTCTCACCCGATCCCGGTACCGGTGAATCCGCCTGCGGCGAAGTGCTGCACCACTGGGAGAACCCAACATGACGGGCATCGTGTATGAAGAGGCCTACCTGACCCACGGCGATCCGCACCATTCAGAGAACGCGCAACGCCTGGTGGCTGCCGTGGATCACCTCGAAGGCAACGGCATGTGGGAGATGATGACCCACGTGCGAGCCCGGCAGGCCGAGATCGATGAGATCCTGTGGGTACACGACGAGGACTACGTGGAGGAAGTGGAAGCCATCGCGAGGGCCGGCGGAGGTGACCTTGACCTGGACACGCACGCAACCGCCGAGACCTTCGATGTGGCCCGGCTGGCGGCGGGGGGCTGCGTCGCGGCGACGGAGGCGTTGCTCACTGGCAAGATCGACAACGCCATCTGCCTGGTGCGACCGCCGGGCCACCATGCCTTGCCAAGCCGCGGCATGGGGTTCTGCTTCTTCAACAACATCGCCATCGCCGCGGAGGCGGCCATCAGGCGAGGTCATCGGGAACGGATCTCCATTGTGGACTGGGACGTCCATCATGGCAACGGCACCCAGGAGGTCTACTTCGCCCGAGGGGATGTGCAGTACATCTCGCTGCACCAGGGCCTGATCTTCCCGGGCACCGGCTCCGTAGACGAAGTAGGGCTCGACGCGGGAGCGGGCACCACGGTCAACATCCCGCTGCCTCCTGGCGCGGAGGATCGGCACTACCTGCGCGCCTTCGAGGAATTGGTCATTCCACTCGTCGGCGTTCACAAGGCGGAGACGATCCTGGTATCTTGCGGCTTTGATACGCACTTCTCCGATCCCCTCGCAAGCGCGTGCCTGACGGTCACGGCATACTACGACATGACGAAACTGCTCCTCGATCTGGCCTCGGAGTTGTGCGACGGTCGAGTCATCGTGGTCCTCGAGGGCGGGTATGACCGGGGCGCGATGGCGCGGGGAACCGAGGCGGTGTGCCGTGCGCTGATGGGCCTGGAAGCGCCCGAGCCCGAGACAATCTCCTTCGACATCCACCCTGGCGTCACTCAGGAAGTGGACCGCTGGCTGGACCACGCCATCGCAACCCACCGGGAGCGATTGGGTGCCTGAACGACCATGGACGCACATGCCATCCGCGTACTCGAATTCGAGAAGATCAAGCAGCAGTTGGCCGATTGTGCTGCCTGCAGCCTGGGCAAGCGGCGCGCCCGCGGGTTGCGTCCGTCTACCGACACCCGATGTATCGCTGAGCGCCTCAAGGAGACGACCGAAGCGCGCGAGACGATCGCTCGCCACGGGGTGCCGCCCTTTGGCGGCCTGACGGATGTCAGCGGCCTGCTGACGAAGGCCGCGAGCGGGTCAGTACTACCAGGGGATGAGCTCCGGCTGGTCGCGGACGCCCTGCGAGCGGGCAGGCTGATCCGACGCCACTTCGACGAGACGGAAGCCGACATCTGCCCGCGGCTGCGGGCGCTTGCCGAGCCTGTGCACGAGAACCCCGAGCTGGAAGAGCGCGTCGAGCAGACCATCGACGAAGAAGGCGAAGTGCGCGACGACGCCTCCGACGAACTGCGCTCCCTCGGGCGCCGTCACGGCGCCCTTCACGAACGACTCCAATCGACCTTGAATGCCGTCCTGGCGCGCGAGGCCGGCGGCACGCTCCTGCAAGAGCGCCTGGTGGTGCAGCGATCGGGGCGCTACTGCGTGCCCGTTCGGGCCTCGGCGCAGGGCAAGTTCGGCGGCCTCATTCACGGTCGCTCCGACAGCGGCGCGACGGTGTTCATGGAGCCGCTGGAGGCCGTGGAACCGGGGAACGAGCTGCGCGAGATCGAGCTGGCCATCGACGAGGAGAAACGGCGTCTGCTGCAGGAGCTCACTGGCGAGGTCGCAGCGATCGCAGACGAATTCGCCTCCGACCTGAAGACAATGGGGGTCCTCGACTTCATCTTCGCCAAGGCCCGGCTGGCCGGGAGAATGGAGGCCAGCGAACCGGCCCCCGCGGAGCCCGGTACCTTCCACCTCGTCCGGGCCCGGCACCCCCTCCTGACCGGCGAGATCGTGCCCAACGACATCTGGATCGGCAAGCCGTTCGACACGCTCGTCATAACCGGCCCCAACACCGGCGGCAAGACGGTGGTCCTGCGCACTGTCGGCCTGCTGGCACTGATGTTCCAGTCCGGGCTTCACCTGCCGGCCGGCAACGGCTCGGAGATGGCGGTATTCGATGACGTGTTCGCCGACATCGGTGATGAGCAGAGCATTGAGCAGTCGCTCTCCACCTTCAGCTCCCACATGACGCAGATCATCAAGCTGCTGCAGAAGCTCCGCGCCCGGAGCCGACAGGGCGCGGTGAACGCGCTTGTCCTCCTGGACGAGATCGGGGCCGGCACCGACCCCACCGAGGGCTCGGCACTGGCCAGAGCCATCCTGGAGGAGCTCCAGGGGCTCGGGGTGCGGACCCTCGCCACGACCCACTACAACGAGCTCAAGAGCTTCGCCTACGACGCGGGTGGCATGGAGAACGCGTCGGTCGAGTTCGACGTGAAGACCCTGAAGCCGACCTTCCGGCTGCTCATCGGCCAGCCCGGCGCCAGCAATGCCTTCGAGATCGCTCAGCGCCTCGGGCTGCCCAGGCTCATCGCGCGCCGGGCCCGCTCGTTCATGGATCCGGAGGATGCTCTGGTCGAGGACGTCATCCGCCGCATGGAGCACACCCAGCAACGCCTCCACCAGGAGGCCGGACTGGCCGCCGAGGAACGGGCCCAGCTTGAGGCGCTCCAGCGCGACTACGCCGAGCGGCTCGCCGATCTCAACTCCCGCCGACAGCAGGCCCTGGAAGCCGGCTTTGACGAGGCCCGGCAGATCGTCGAGGAGGCCGAGGATCGAGCGCGCGCGATCATCGCCGATCTGCAGCGCCAGCCGAAGCAGTCGAAGATCACGGAAACACGCCGGCAGGAGATCGCTGAACTTCGGGAAGAGGTGGAGGAACGCGCCGCCGAGCACCGGACCGAAGTCTCCCCGGAGCCGCAGACCGAGGACGCGGAGGCCCCGCCAACGGAACCCGCCTTCGACGTGAAGGCCGGTGACGCGGTGCATGTCAGGACACTTGGGCGCGATGGGATCATGCTGCGACGCACCGGGGCCGGGAAGGCCTTGGTTGAGGTCGGGAAGATGCGTGTGGAGATTGCGCTGGAAAACCTCGCGCCGCCCACGGTACCGATCGGCGACGAGCACCGCGCGATGGCCGAGAAGCTCCAGGTTGTCAAGTCGATGAGCGTGGCACCCGAGATCAACCTCATTGGCACGACGGTCGATGAAGCCACGGTGGAGCTCGAGAAGTACCTCGACGACGCCTTCCTCGCCGGCCTTCCCTCAGTGCGAATCATCCATGGCAAGGGCACGGGGGCTCTGAGGCGCGGCGTCCACCAGTACCTCCGGCAAAACAAGCACGTGCGGTCGTTCTCGCTGGCTGAACGTGAGGAGGGCGGCGAGGGAGCAACGATCGCCGAGTTGTAGGCCGGCCGCGCGGGTGAAGGAGGCTGCGTGCGCGCATCCCAACGGAAAGCCATCCCACCCAGACAACCGGCCGAACGGTGTTAGTCGCCAGCCGGGTGAATCTGCCGCACGATCTCGGCTCCGTCCGGCACCTCAGACCTGGCCAGCCATGTGATCGCGCAGAGGTCGTCAAGATCGATCGTTCCGGGGGGCAGTCTGTGGCTCGCCCGAGCTGCAAGCCCGGCCTCCCTCAGCCGCAGGGGCTGATCGAGGCGCTGGTTCTCGTCCCCGCCGGAGCCAGGCATGAGGGGATCAAGGAACGGGACCCAGTACCTGAGCCACTCGCCTTCCCTCTGCGGCACCTGGCCGGCAAACACGAACAGCTCTCCGGACGCGTCTTCGACATGGAACCGGATTTCCGGCGGCCACTCAAGCTCCGTGATCGCGCAGACCTCGAAGCCTCTCGCATAGCCCGGAACTGCCCTGTCCACCGGCACAATGGCATCCCCCGTCTCCTCAGGGAACGTGTATTCCAGCTCTAGAGCGGCGGTCCCGCCGTGGACCGGGTCCCCAACGACCGTGCCCCTCAGCTCCGCATCGGCAGGTTGCTTCGTGAGGAACACCTCCTCACCCGGTCCGTAGGCCTCGAAGTCCAGCAACGGGTGCCGTACCTCCACGACGCCCCCGCCCCCTTCCAGCACCGGCAGGCGGAGCTCCTTGCCAGACCAGGGCGAGCGGACATCGACCCTGGCTTCGCCGCATTCCCGATCAACCGTCACCTTCGCCTCCCCGACGCCGCCTCTCGTCGTCACCGTCGCCGGCACGATGCCCTGTTCGCAAAGGAGCTCTATCTCCGTGCCGTCGGGCGCCCGCTCGCCGCCGGGGCCCCGGACCGTGACGTTCAGGTCGGCCGCGAAGCCTTCATCGATGCAGACGGCCGGGGGCGTCGCTTCGATGTCCAGGAAGGCGCGGGAGAGGCCGATGCGAGACAGGTAGAGGTGCTGCGCGCCGCTGTGTCGCCCGACCGCGAGGTCAGCGCCGTTCTGGTGTCTCTTGAAGCGCGCTCGGGGCAGGCAGAGATGGAGCGTTCGCCACTCCTCGGTCTCCTTGCGACAGCGCGGGAACTCGGTAGCCCACCGGCCGCCCACCAGCCGCTGAGTGTCGGCACAGTCGTAGGCGAACTGGATCGGGCCCTTGCCGTTGTCGTAGTAGTCGATGCTCAGAGTAACGTCCGCTTCAGCGTCGTCTCCCATGAGCGCCGGATTGACCTGCAGCCGGAACCAACACTGACCCGGCCCCGCGACGTGGCATTCTCGGTCGCCGGTGACGGCCGGCGCGGGGGTGTCATCGTCAAAGGACGTGTCGATCAACTCGAGGCCGTGGCCTTCCGGGTCACCCTCAAGGTTGAGCCACACTCCCTCGGGGTACTTCGCCGGTTGCTGCGTCACAAGCATCCCGCACATCAGAAGCGACAGCATCGCGGCACACATAGCCCGCCTCCTCTGCCCTGTCGACATCTCACTCGCGCTCGATCGTCACCGCCGCCAACAGCGGCGCCGCCGGCGTGCCGTGGTCGCGGAAGACGATTCGGTCCAGCTTCTTCGGTCGCAGCTTCACCGCCAGCACCGACAGGTGCCAGGGATCCCCCTGTAGTCCGGCCTCGATGAGCGGAGCAGTCGGCGGGTTCGCCCAATCGTCAACGGTCTGCTGGCTGACGAGCCGCGCTACCTGCCTGGTGCCGTCGGCGTAGATGAGCACATAGTCCGCCACTGAGTGCGTCTTCGGATTGCCCGGGTCCGATCCCATCCAGCCCGTCACCTGGCCGAGAAAGAAGGCCCGCTTACCGGCTACACCGGCGGCTATCTCCACTTCCCGGGGGAAGTCGGCCGACGTGCTCTTGCCTTCCAGTACGCACAAGCCCCGGTCCCGGTTCTCCGCCGGGTCGATGATCTCGAAGGGAACGCCTGCTACGGTGACACTCCCGGTCTGCAGCCCGGTGAACAGGTACTTCCCCGGGTTGAGGGTGCCGAAGGGCGCGGTGAAGGGATCGACGTTGGCTTGCTCCCGCAGGTCCAGCTGGACGCACCGGGCTGCATCGACAGGCTCCTCCAGCGGCCATGCCAGGATGTCTCGCAGCTTCGGCTCCGCCTTACGGCGCTGCCTCAGGTACTCGGCAACGGTGGTCTGGTAGGATTGCGCCGAAGCGGGCCTGCGCCGAATGCGGAGCTCCAGCTGCGCACTTTGCGGGGCGAGCGCGATCTCATCTGGCCGGACGCGAGTCACCCGGCCTCGAAGGGCCCGGGCCGAAGTGACCTCGATGGCTTCCGGCACGTGGAGCACGATCCTGCCCGGCGGCTGCTCCTGCGGCGCATCGACGCGGATGCGCATCTCCTCCCGCTCCGCGCGGACTTGCAGGCCGGCGACACCAAAGGTCGTTGGCGCTCGGCGGAAGGCGAGCTGCTTGCCGGGATCGAGCCAGTGGCTCGGAATGGCGCTCAGCAGGTGTAGGTCGGTACCGTCTTCGCGAATCAGCATGTTCCGAAGCAGGATGTTGTATTGAGCGGCGGCCCACAGATGCGGAACGGTGCTGCCCCAGGCCGTCCGCGACCGGTAGTGGACGCCCTCGGGAAAACCGCCATCACTGGTGCTGTGCAGGAGGAAGGCGTAGAGACCCTCCACAGCCTTCTGCTGTTCCCCACGGATGACGTGGCTGTTGGTGAGGTAGCTCGACATGTACGGGTGGATCGCGTCGGTCGTCTCGGGGCACCAGCGGATGGTGCCCT
>CBFDAZ010000094.1:0-11364 GCA_965602825.1 uncultured bacterium | reverse complement strand
CGCTCGGCACCGGGGTTGAGAAGTTCTTCTGGTTCAGTGCGCAGACCAGCCCGACGTACGGCTGGGCCACCTTCTACGAGAATTACGTCCCGCGCCCCCGGCTCGTTGCGCTGAACGGGCTGGCGCGCCTGCTCGATGGCCGGGAGGTGACAGGACGCGCCGAGCTTTGCGATGGCCAAGTGGCGTGCGTGTTCCTTGACGGCGACGTGGGCCCCGCGGCAGCCCTGTGGAACCTGGGCGAGAGCCTGGCGCTGAAGCTGCCCAACGCCGACGGGGTCACCCCTCGTGACATGCTCGGCAACCCCCTGGCCGAGACTACCCCTAGCGAGACCGACCGCCCGGCCGACACAGCCGCCCGGTCGCTGTTACTGGAGGAGGGACGGCCGGTCTACCTGGTAGCCACGGGACTGTCGGCCAGCGAACTCGACGACCTCCTGCAGCGGGCTGACGCGAGCCCAGCCAGTGGGCGGTTCCCGCTTGAGGCCGCTGCTCGCAAGACGGCCGACGGCGATCTGGAGGTCCGAGTCACGAACTCAACCGGGAAGGGGCTTGACGCCCGAGTGCGGATCGGCTGTCCCGACCTGTTCGCGGCGCCACCGGAGGCGGTAGAGATACCGGACTTCCCGGGCCACGAACAGCACCTGGTGTCGCTGACACCGGACCGGGAACCTGAGGCGGGAGCAGAGGTCGAGGTGACGGTCACGCTCGAAGTGGGAGAGCACGGGATCCGCGAGGATACCCGCAGGCTCATGGTGCGGTTCTGACAACCGCTCGCCCCGCGGAGCCTGGGAGCGGAAGGCCAATTGTGGCCGTGGGGTCCCAATATGGATCTGTGCAATCGCGAAAGCCCCAGATTCGGGGTTGGACAGGGTCTTCCGGGGGGACAGGACAGAGAGGTCTTCCCGGCCCAGACTCAGATCCGCCTGACCGTCCCGAAGCGGGGAGACCATCGCCGTCCCAGATGCGCGTGCCTTGTCCCAATGGGCCGCTCTTGTCTCCTCGGCGTCCCTGCCAAGCCACCTCCCGCTCCCCGAGCAACAAGGCCAGTGCGTTCGTAACAGCGAAGGCTGGGTCGGAGGTGCATGGGTGATGGTGCTCAGATGGTTCTGCCTCGGTCTCGTGGCGTGGATGGCGTCAGGCAGTCTACTCTCGCAGGAGGAAGGAGGCCCGGCTGTGACAGCAGCACCCGGTATGGAAGGCATCTTCTCGGTCAAAGACTTCGGTGCCGCCGGCGACGGCTCCACTGATGACACGACAGCCATCCAGGCAGCCATCGATGGGGCGGCTGAGAAGGGCGGCCGCGTTCATATCCCGCCCGGGCAGTATCTGGTGACCGGCAGCCTTGTGGTGAAGCCCGGGGTGGCCGTGGTTGGCGCGGCAGTCGCGCCGCTCTACATCAAGCCGCTGATCGGGTCCGTCATTCTGGCGACCGGCGGGCGAGATGACGAAGCGGCGCCGCCGCTGTTCGACCTCGGGGACTCGAGCGCTGTGCAGGGCATTACCGTCTACTACCCCGAGCAGAAGCCCGATGACATCCATCCCTACCCGTGGACCTTCCGCATGCAAGGCGGCGACAACACGGTCGAGAACGTCACGCTCATCAACAGCTATAACGGCATCCGCACCGGCCCCGAGCCCAACGTGCGGCACCGCATCCGGAGTGTCTACGGCTGCACGCTCCGCCGGGGGGTGTTCGTTGACCGTTGCTCCGACATCGGTCGCGTGGAGAATGTGCAACTGCACTGCCATTGGTGGTCGCAGCCCGAGATCGGAGGCAACTGGGACCTGGTCTTTGAGTACATGTGGAAGAACCTGGAGGCCTTCATTTTCGGGCGCACCGACTGGGAGTACGTGACCAACTGCTTCGTCTTCCCGACCAACATCGGCTACCACTTCATCCAGACCGAGCACGGCGCCTGCAACGGCCAGTTCACCGGCAATGGGAGCGACGCTTCCCAGGTCTGCGTGCAGGTGGATCAGGTCCAGCCGATGGGTCTGCTCATCACCAATGGCCAGTTCGTCTCCTTCAACGGAGACGACCCGACGGGGGTGGTCGTCGGCGAGCAGTGCACGGGCCAGGTGCGGCTGGTCAACTGCAACTTCTGGGGCGCATTCCGGCACATCGCGGTCCTGAAGGGCCAGTCGTACGTCGGCTTTGGCGACTGCTACTTCAGCGCGTGGGACCGAAACGATGAGGGTTTGCCAGCCATCGACGCGCTGGCAGGCCGATTGCAGGTGCGTGGCTCCAGCTTCCATGGTAAGCCGGCCGCCATTCGGGTGGGCGAAGGCGTAGTTCACGCGATCATCGACGGCAACAACGGCGCTAGCGGAGTAGGCATTGAGGACCTCAGCTCGCGAGCCATCCTCCGCGATAACGAGACGCAGCCCGTGAGTCTGCAGGACTGACAAAGCCCCAGACCCCAAGGCGCATGGGCTTTTTCGGAGGGACAGGTATGCATGACGCTCTGCGAGGCTGTCGATGCTGAGTTGTCGCTCGAGCACTGCCTGATGAGCCAGCGCACTGGGACGCAGCAGGACAGTGGTTGCGGCGGAGATGGGTAGCCGCCCACATTGCCGCTCTGTCCCGCGATACCCCCCAGCGCAAGCCTAACAGAAGCGCCGAGTAGACGTGGACTGCACCCCAAGTACCAGACCACGAAGACGAGAAGATCCATTGGCATTGGGCTCATCGTGATGGAGGCCGAGCGAGGGCTTCCAGGAGAAAGCCGGATCGATGGCCTAGCGCAAGCACAACCCGGAGTTCAAGCGTCGGGCGGTCGAGGAATGGGTGTCCGGAGGGAAGCGGATCGCCGAGGTCTGCCGGAAGTACAGGCTGAGCGATTCGGTGGTACGTCGGTGGCGCAAGGATTACGAGCGCAGGGGGCCTGGCGCCTGGGAGAGGGCGAGCGCGAGCAACGGTGAGCTGGCGGCAGCCGAGCAGCGGATCGCCGAACTGGAGGCGGCTCTGGGTCGAGCGACGCTGGAGGTTGATTTCCTGAAGCGGGCGCTTGCCGCTTGCCTGAGGGGAGAGGGCGTAGAGCGGACATGGTGTGTAGGCGCACGTCTCACCCGGGATGCCAAAGCAATCAGCGCATATCTCCGCGACCAACGCCCGAGAGGCGCGCCGTTTGGGGATCTCCCGCGCCAAGCGTTCGGCACACTCGCCCTCGCGGTCAGGCATGCCCTGTGCACCGCGTCTCGACTGGGGAACATCTCGGCCGCGAAACGGGTGGCAGGGGTACAAGGTGCACGACTCGCCCAGACAATCGAGAGCACCGTGGACAGGCGTTGCATCAAGACACTCCATGCACTGCTCACGCAGCGCCACACTCACTGTCTTGCCCACCTCAAGCATCTCCTCAACCTTACCAGTTCACCATGCAGCGTGCTGGCTTCGAGCCCGACACTCGTCACTGCGAATGAAGCTCAGAAAGCTCTCCCATATGCCCCGCCAACCCCACAGAGCCCCGCTTCGCCCCATCCCTCCTTGACTCTCATTGCCGCCTCTTTGACGGGGCCAACGTATGCGGCCTCCACTAGCCCGCATCATTCACGATGCAGTGTGGTCCGAGCCCCCAACAGCAGCGGGGAGGCCGTTCCCGACCTGCATCCGTAGTCCCGAGGTCGGGCTATCAGCAGCACAGTGTGCTTCACGGCAAGCACCGACACCGAAACAGAGTTTTCTGCCGGAAGGGCGCGGGAAACCGGCTCTTTTTCAAAAGAGCGGGTTGCCCGCGACGTTCGTCGTGAATAGACCGGGCTAGCGCCCCATGGCCAGGTGTCCATGGCGTCTCTGGCGAATGGGCCAGCACGACGTTCTGCCACGGCTTCCAGACAAGGGGTGAGCTTGGTGAAGAGTAGCTTGAGGGTGTTTGCACCGGCTGTAGCTCTGACCTGTATTTCGTGCGGGAGCGCTCAGGCGGCGCCCCGTAGGGCAGGGCCGCAGGGCCCGAGCCCTGTGCGGCCGGTCGTGCGCACGCCTGATGCTGCCAAGGTCAAGGTGCGACGCACGTGGACGATGGCCTTTGTCTTGGTGGCGCATTCGGCAGACGACATCACCACCGACGAGTTCGAGTCTGGAGTCGCCAAGGTGGATCAGATGCGCCAGGCGGTGCCGGGCGCCTTCCGTGCGGCGACCGAAGGGCTCGGCCGACTTGAGACGTCGGACAAGGTTCTCGTCGTGCAGGCCGACACGTGGTCGAGGCCGAGAGCCAATCCCGCCTGGCAAGACCTCTACGGCAAGGTGCGCTGGACGCTGAAGGACGTATACGAGGAAACGGGCGACGTTTGGGACTTCGTCGCGCTCTATATGGCCGACCCGCGAGTGGAGAGCTTCGGTGGCCACGCGCTTCTGATACAGAATGAGGACCCGGCGAAGATAGGCCTGGATCCGTTCAACTACACCCGCCGCGTGGGTAGTGACGGGAGATTACTTACCGTCGGCTTGATCAATCGCGTCGAGCGTGTGCTCCCCCTGGAGCATGTGCTCGGCAGTGAAGGCATGCACTGCCTCCTTCACGAGACCATAGGCCACCACTACGGCATGTACTGGCGTGCTCTCAACCCGCCGGGCGAGCGGATGCACTTCCACTGGAGCATCGAGGGGCCGGTCTTCACGATCATGTATGCCCGGCCGTGGGTGAGGATCGACGATACGCACTTCAAGGTGGTGGTGCCAGAGGATCAACGGTATCCGGGGCCGGGCGACCAGTTCGTCCACCGGTTCCATCCGTGGATGCTCTACATCATGGGCCTGAAGCAGGCGGATGAGGTGCCCGCGCGGATCATGAAGGTGCATGCACCCGACCCGCCTGAGGACCGCTATCAGCTAACTGAGTTCACGGGGACGTTCGAATGGATCAACCTCCAGGATGTCTTTGGCTTCGCGCGGACAACCCGGCCTGTCCGTCAGCGGCGGCTACCCTTCGATCGGGTGTTCGAGCTTCTCCACAGTGAGGCACTCCGCCCCCAGTACGAGCTTCCGCGCGTCGGGCCGCTGCAGTGATCGGGACAAGACCGACCATGCCATCACACACGAGTCCAGGCCGATGAGTGGGCCGGACGGAACCCCCGCCAATCGGCAGTAGACCCGACGACCCTCCGCGCAGCCGTGCCGGGCGTGATGGGGGCCCATCGTGCCCGGCTGGATCAGCTTACAGAGTCGGCGACCTCGAGGCAGTCCTCGTCCTGAAGCTACTGCCTTGTCACGTGTGATGTATTGGGTCGGGATGATCGTGGCCAACGGCGGGAACGGCCACCCGAGCCCCACGGCACCCTCACCCCCAGCCCCCTCTCCCAGCCTCCACCACACCCCCGTCGCGGGAGAGGGGGGACCGGCGAAGCGACGGCAGGGCAATGCGGCAATACCATACCGATCACGCGTGACACGGCGCTCGTTCCCGGAGTCGGCCGGTATGCCCCGCCATACGCCCATAGCCCTTCTCAGACACTCCATCGCGACGTACGGTGACGGCGCCCTATTGCCGACCAGACGGCTCGCCGTTGGTGCTGGGTCTCCCGAACCACGCGTATAGCGTGGGCAGCACCACCAGCGTCAGCAGCGTCGATGTTGTGAGCCCCCCGATCACGACGGTCGCGAGCGGGCGCTGGACCTCAGCGCCGGTGCTGTGGGAGATCGCCATGGGGACGAAGCCGAGGCTTGCCACCAGGGATGTCATGAGTACCGGCCGGAGGCGCATCTTCGCACCCTCCCGGATGGCTGCTGTGAATCCCAGGCCTTTGTCCCACAGCTGGTTGATGCAGGTTACCATGACCACCCCGTCGAGCACGGCCACTCCGCACAACGCGATGAAGCCAACTCCTGCCGAGATGCTGAAGGGCATCCCCCGAAGTAGCAGCGCAAAGACACCACCAATGACCGCGAACGGCACGCAGCAGTAGATCAAGACCGCCGGACGGAGGTTGCCGAAGGTCGCGTAAAGCAGGATGAAGATCAAGGCGAGGGCGATCGGCACGACAATCATGAGTCGCCAGCGCGCCCGTTGCAGGTTCTCGAATTGCCCGCCCCACTCGAGATGGTAGCCGGCCGGTAGATCGACTTCGCGCGCCACAGCGTCCTGTGCCGCCGCCACAAAGCCACCCATGTCCCGCCCACGAACGTTGCACTCGACCACAACGCGCCGCTGGTTGTGCTCCCGGCTGATCTGCGCGGGCCCGGACACGAGCTCGATATCGCAGAGCTGCGCCAGGGGGATCTGCGATCCATCCTCGGCGGCGACGAGGACGTTGCTGATGGCCTCGGGGGAGTCGCGATACTGCAGGGGCAGGCGCACGACGATATCCCAGCGTCGCTGGCCCTCAATGAACTCGCTCGCCTTCTTGCCACCCAGTGCCGTCTCGACGACCTCCTGCACGTCCGCGACGTTGACCTTGTACCGGGCGAGATCATCGCGACGGGCCCGGATCTCCAGCACCGGCAGACCGACGGTCTGCTCGACCTGCACCTCGCTTGCGCCAGGGATGTCTGCCAACACCTCGCCCACGAGCCTGGCCTGTTCCCGAAGCACGTCCAGATCGGGGCCAAACACCTTCACCGCCAGGTCAGAGCGCACTCCCGAGACCAGACAGTTCACCCGGAGCTGGATCGGCTGGGAGATGGAGAAGTTGACGCCCGGCATCACGTCGATGGCGTGGCTGATCTCCTCGACCAACTTCTCCTTGGTCAGTCCCTTCCGCCACTCGCGGCGCGGCTTCAGGCCGATGAAGACATCCGCCTCCTCGGGGCCCATCGGGTCATCGGCGATCTCCGCCGCGCCGGCACGGGACACGACGTCGGTCACTTCCGGAATGCCCTTGACGCTGCGCTCGACCTTGGTGTTGATCTCGGCGGCAGCCGGCAGCGAGATGCTGGGCAGCTTGATGACCGAGGCTGCGGCGGCGCCCTCGTCGAGAGTGGGAATAAAGGTCGAGCCCAGCATGGGGAACACCACCATCGCCCCGACGAACGCAACCAGTGCTGCGCCCACGACTACTGCACGATGCCCCATCGTCCACTGCAGTAAGCGCCCGTAGGCGCCCTGCAGACGCTCGACGTTGAGCAGGTTGCGTTCCCGCACGCCCCGGCGAAGCAGTACCGCGCAAAGCGCCGGCGTGAGCGTCAGCGCCAGGATCAACGCCCCGATGAGCGCGAACACAACCGTGAAGGCCATCGGCCTGAACATCCTGCCCTCGATGCCCTGCAGCGTGAGGATCGGCAGGTAGACGATGATGATGATGCCGACCGCGAACACCACCGGCCGGCTGACCTCCCGGACGGCATCGACGATGATCGGCAGCGCCGGGGCGTCGGGCTGCTTGCCGTGGAGTCGGCGCGAGATGTTCTCGGCCATGATGACGGCTCCGTCCACGATCAGGCCGAAGTCGATGGCGCCCAGCGACATAAGGTTGCCGGTGACGCCGGTCTTGACCATCCCGATGGCGGCGAAGAGCATGGATAAGGGGATGGCGAGGGCGACGATCACAGCGCTGCGGAAGTTGCCGAGCATCAAGAAGAGCACCGCGATGACCAGCAGACCGCCCTCCAGCAGATTGTTACGTACGGTGCCTAGCGTGGCGTCAACAAGCTCCGTGCGGTCGTAGTACGGGCGCAGGCTCATGCCGTCGGGGAGTGTCGGCTCGATCTCGGCCAGCCTCTCCTTGACGTCGCGCACGACCGTGCGTGAATTGGCGCCGATGAGCATCATCACCATGCCCGCCACGACCTCGCCCTCGCCGTTCATCGTGACCGCGCCCTGGCGGAGCGCGTTGCCCACGACAACCTGCGCCACCTCGTGGAGCTGGACGGGGGTCCCGTCTTCCGCGTTCAGGTAGATGCGCTCGAGGTCTTGGATGCTTTGCGCCAGGCCCACGCCGCGGATCAGGTACTGCTCCGACCCGTGCTCGATGTAGGCCCCCCCGGCATTGGCGTTGTTGGCGGCGACGGCCTCGAAGACCTGGCTCAGCGTGATCCCGTAGCCCTGAAGCCGGTTGGGATCGACCAGCACCTGGTACTGCTTCTCGAAACCACCGAAGGAGTTGACCTCGATAACGCCAGGCACGGTCAGGAGCTGGGGCTTGATGTTCCACTGCAGCTCGGCTCGCAGCTCGCGCGGCAAGTATTCGTCGCCTTCGACCACGAACTCGTAGATCTGCCCCAGTCCCGTACTGACGGGTCCCATCTCCGGCTCGCCCAGCCCCTCGGGGATCTCATCCCGGGCCTGCTGTAGGCGCTCGAGGATGAGCTGGCGAGCGAAGTAGATGTCCACATGGTCGTGAAAGACAACGGTGACTTGGGACAGGGCTGTCCGCGAGACAGACCAGACCTCCTTCACGTTCGGGAGGCCACCCATCGCGGTCTCGATCGGGAACGTAATCAGTTGCTCGATTTCGGCCGGGCCAAGGCCCGGCGAGACGGTGTTCACCTGCACCTGGACCGGCGTGATGTCGGGCACCGCATCGATCGGCAGCACGGCGAAGCTGTAGAGCCCAGCGGCGGCCACAATGACCCACAGCAGAATGACGAAGGCACGGTTCTTGACGCTGAACTCGGCGATCTTCTCGAACATCGGTGACTCCCCGGCCTAGTGGCCGCAGCTATCGGCAATCTCGGAACTCTCGGACTTGAGCAAGAAGGCGCCTCGAGTGACGATGGTCTGCCCTTCCTCAAGTCCGCTCCTGATCTCGACGAACCCGTTGCTGTGCGGGCCTGTCTGCACTTCCACGCGGTGGTAACAGCCGCGCTCTTCCTCGACGAACACGAACTCACAGTCCCCGTCGCTCTGCACCGCTTGGTCGGGCGCCGTGAGGACGCTCGCCGTCGTGCCCACACAGACGCGGACCTTGGCGAACATGTCAGGAAGCAGGCGACCGGCCGCATTGTCCAGGATGCCGCGGGCGGTCGCTTTGCGCGTGTGCTCATCGAGTCCGGGGTCGATCGTGTGGACGGTCGTCTCGAGCGTCTGGCCGGGGAAAGCGGAGACCTCAACCTCCATCGGCTGACCGACCGACAGCAGAGGTACGTCCTTCTCGTAGAAGCCCGCCTCCACCCAGATCGAGCGCGCACCCGTGATCTGCAAGAGGGGCTCACCGGCCTCGACCATGGCACCGACCCGACCCTGGCGGGAGCTGACCTTACCGGATACCGGGGCGACAAGGCGGATGCGGCCTCCGTTACTCTGGCGCCCTTGCCCGAGCGCATCCACCGTCCGCTCGGCGGCCTTCAGCCGCGCGCGCGCCGATGCCACCGCGGACTCCGAATCGGCCAGAGCATCCCGTGAACGCACGTTGCTGTGGTAGAGCCGCTGCTCGCGCTCCCACGCTGGCTTCGCTTGCTCGAATGCAGCGCGCGCGATGGCGACTGCCGTCTGGGCTTCGGCGATCTGCTGCTTGCTGGGCAGGTCCTCGTCGGCGACGGTTTCCTGACGCCGCAGGCGGCTCTCCGCCACAGCCAGACGATCCTTAGCCTCCCGCAACGCCGCTTCCGCCTTGACGACCTCTTGCTGGGCCGTCTCGACCGTCAGCCTGGCCCGATCGGCCGAGTCATCGACGATCCGCAGCTCGTACCGGGCTGCCTCCAGCTCAGCCTTCGCCCTGGCCTCATCCGCTCGGCTCTGATCGAGGTCTTGTTGCGTCGCGAGTCCGTCAGGCACGAGACGCTCCAGCCGTCGCGTCTTGGCCTGTGTCGTTGCCAGCGCCGTCTCCGTATCGGCGACCTTCGCTTCGGCGGCGGCTCCGGAGGCGGCCTTGCCGGGCGTGAGTTCGGCCCGCGATGCAGTCCGCTCGGCGACCGCCACAGAGGCCTTCGCAGCGGTTAGATCTGCTTCGGCGATCCGGACCCTCTCGCGAGCTTCGGAAAGGCTCTCAGTGGCCTCCTCGACGGCCGGCCGCGTCGGCGCTCCCAGTTCGCCCAGACGCCTTGCCTGCCTGAGCTTCTCCTCGGCAAGGTGGAGGGCCTCACGCGCCTCATCATGCGTGCGTTTCGCCTCTTCGTAAGGTCCGGAGCCGAATTCACCCTCGTCCGCCAGGGATCGCTTCCGCTGCAAGGCTTCCTCGGCGGCCTTGAGCTCCGCGGCGGCCGCGAACGCCTCCGCCTGGGCAGTTGCCAGTTCCGGGCTGCGGAGAACCACAAGTACCTGTCCGGAGCGCACGCGGTCGCCCTGGGAGGCCTTCACGCTTTCGATGGTGCCGGCCACGCTGGGGCTGACAACAGCGGTTCCGTCGGGGTTGGCGTGCAGCACGCCGGGGGCTTCGAGCCACTCCGCCATCTCGCGGCGTCGCACACGCGCCGTGGCGAGTTCGGCGAGCGCCAGAGCCTCCTCATCGAGTTCGATGATGGCCTCTTCCTCTCCGTGTTCATCGCCTGCATGGTCGTGCTCGTCGTGTTCGTCCGCCTCGATCGCTCGCGCGTCCCGATCGGAGGCGCGAGCGCGTAGCGCCAACGGCAATGTGCATGCGACAGCCGCCATCGCGGCGACTGCGAGCCAGCTCGTCGGCCGAAGTCTGCGCAGCCTAGTCATCACGGTCTGCATCGCTGGTCTCCTCCAGAGGCTTGCCCAGAGCGCGCTCCAGGCGTACGTGACTGTCCACGCGCTCCAAGACAGCGTCGATCCATTGAGAGCGCAGGTCCTGTAACGCGGCCTGCGCTTCCAGCAAGTCCAGGTAGTTGACCGATCGGGCCTCGTATCCACGGCGCAAACGAGCCACGAGGTCCTGCTGACAGGGGATGAGCTCGTCATTCAGCCGTTTCTCGATCTCGCGGGTCGCCACCAGTCCGTCCGCGGCGGATTGCACTTCCTGGCGGATCTCTGCCTCAACGACATCCACGGCTGCCAGGGCGGCCTCGGTTCTGGCCTTCGCGGCGCGCTTGCCGTGCTTGATGGTGCCGAAGTCGATCAGGGGAAGCTCCAGCAAGGCTCGGCCGAAGTTGACCCCCTCTTCGCGCTCCAGAGAGACCTCGAGATCGGGGTAGCCCTCGGCGCTGGCGATCCCGGCGTGCGCCAGGGCCGCCTTCGCGAGGGCACCGACCTTCCGCATCGCCGGCCGGGACGCGAGCGCAACTTCCTGCAGATCGGCGCCCGACATTGGGTTCTCTGCGGCAGCCGGGAGGGGGTCTGCAGCAGCGATCGGGGTCTCCACCGGAAGATAGAGGAGGCCGCCTAGCTCGATCTGAGCCTCGCGGATCCGCGCCCGGGCCCCGGACGCATCCACTCGCGCGCCGGCCAGTTCGTTCGCCGCCCGATCCCGGTCGATACCCATCGCGACGCCTGCGGCCACAAGACGCTCAGTTGACCTCAGGATCGCCTCAGCCAGACTCACCTGCTCCTCAGCCAGGACCAGCCGCTCTTGCGCGATCTTCAGTCGCCAGTA
>CBFDAZ010000093.1:0-11412 GCA_965602825.1 uncultured bacterium | reverse complement strand
GGCGAGCGGAGCGCCACGCTGCAGTCCGCGGGCGATCTCTCCTTCTCCGAAGGCATCGTCGGCGGGGCGGTCGGTCTGAACGCCGACTGCCGATATGATATCGGCGATGCCTTCCCCGTGACCAGCGGGACCTTTGCCGTGTGGATCAGCCCTCACTGGGACCCGGGCGATCCGGCCGGCCACTACCTGATGTGCGTCTACGGCGCGCCCGACGGCCCCGATCCGTGGAGCCGGGACCGCTGGTCCGTCGTCGCCGGGAGTGGGACAGTCCGGCTCTTCATCTTCCCCCACGCGGGTGGACCTGCCCACGAGGTCTCGGCACCGATCGACGATTGGCAGCCGGACTCCTGGCACCACGTCGCCGTCACGTGGGACGGCATCAACTCGGGAGCGGCGGACGCAAGCATGCGCCTGTACGTGGACGGCAAGGCGGCCGCCGACGCGCAAGGCATGCGGCTCGATATCGCTCGGCCCAGTGAGACCCTCGACATCGGCCGCGACTCTGATGCCTCGCCGGATTACGGTGACGCTCTGTTTGATGGCCTGTTCCTGTACCGCCGAGCACTCACCCCTGAGGAGATCGCGGAGGCCGTCCGGCGCGTCCGCGCAGGAGACCTGCCAGGCCCTCCCACACCGGCGCCTGACGGCCGTCCCGTCGAAGGGTGGCTCGACGCCAGCCGCCCCTTCCGCGTCTTCCTCACCACATCGGCTGGTGAAACCGAGCGGGAAGATGCCTGCTTCGAGGTACCTCTGGACCTCACCAACGACCTCCGGCTCCTCGGCCTGGCGGGAGCTACCGACCCGACCAGCTTACGGCTCGTAGAGGTATCAGAGGGCGGTGGCAAGCCACTCAGCGATGCCCTCCCCGTCACGACCAGCGGCGGACGGCTCACGTGGATCGCGCCAGGCCGCACCGCAGCCGGCGTGGTCCGGCGGTTCTACCTGTACTTCGGCGCGCTCACTTACGAGCACGTCGCGCCATTGCTGGTTGCCCTCGGCCAGCCACTTGGTGAGGCGGTCACTCCGTCCCAGGACATTGCGAGGGACTACTCCGCCCTGGAATACGACGATGCCTGGGACTTCGATGAGGGCGACACCGAAGCGATCGATCGTTTCGGCGATAGGGATGAGTACTTCCGCAATGTCCGGGTCGAGGACGGCGTGCTCAAGGCGGACGTGACGCAGGACCCCTACCTCATCTGGGGCACGATGTGGGGGCCGGAAGACCTGGGGCAGCGCGAAGTCCGGATCCCCGTGGAGGAGTTCAGCGTCCTGGAGATGCGTATCCGGCAGAGCGTGCCCTCGGCCCAGTGGGTCATCTTCGGCCGTGTTACTGGCACCGACCGTCTCCTCCGCTATGCCTTCCCGATAAGCGGGCAGGGCTGGCAGACAATCCGCATCAACCTGCTCGAGGAGGCCCGCTGGGGCGGCCTGCTATCGGCGTTCCGCATCGACCCGACGGAAGAGGTGGAGGCGCGGATCGAGATCGACTGGGTCAGGCTGCTGGCAGTGCAGGCCGCCACCCGCGCCCCCGTTGAGACGCTCGGCCACCCTTCAGGCACACCCTCGACGGTCGCGCTGTCGCTCCCTGACCCGAACCCACAGGTCGGTACGGAGCAGCGCGTCACGATCCGCGCTCAGACAGATGGCGGACAGCCCGTCGCCGGTCAGCCCGTGCACATCCGCCTTGGCGCGGAGTCGGGCGGACAGGTAAGGGCCAGCGAGCAGCCGATGCTGCCGACCGCGAGCGGTCTCCGCGGCCTCACAACGCTGGACGGCTCGCTGTCGGTGACCTACGTGGCCAGCCGCAAGGCCAGAGACAGGGCGGACACAATCGTCGCTTCGACGGAGTTCCCGGCGATCCAGGCCGAGCCCGTCATCGTCAATACCAAAGCGGGGCCACCACACCACTACCTGGTGCACTCCGACAAGGTCACCATCTTCCGCGAAGAGGACCAGCCCTTCCCGGTCGCCGCGCAGGTCGTGGATGAATTCGGGAACGCCCTACCGGTTGATGGCCGGACGCTCACGTGGACGGTCGAGGATGGCCGGGCTGAGGGCGCCGACACGACTACTGACCCGAAGGGAGCAGCCAGGGCGACCTTCGTGCCGGACATGGATCGCCGCTGGGTGTACCAGCTTACGGTTGAGGACGACAAGGGCCTCCGCGGCCAGTCGGCACCCATGTGCGTGCTGCCCGCAGGGCCGCGGCCGGACCCCATCCGCTTGCGTGACAGCGGCTACTTCGCAACAGCCGACGGGAAGCCGTTCCTCGCGCTGGGAGGTTTTTATATCAACTGGGTGGGCCTGCCCGATCCGGAGACGGGTGAGGAGGGGCGCATCCTCCGCTCGTTTACCGACGCCAGCGAAGAGGAGACACTCCACTGGCTTGACTTCCTGAGTCGCCAGGGCGTGACCACGCTGCGCTTCATGCTGCGGACGCATACGGATCGCGGGCTCGAGCCCATGGACATTGGCGGCCGCGTGAACCGGCCCCTGTTCGCCAGGGCACTGCGCCTGATGGACCTGGCACGCCGGTTCGATCTGCGGTTCCTGCTCGTCATTCACGACGACTACAACAAGCCCGTCTACTGCAACCTGGACAACCTGCACAAGTTCGCTCTGCCGCGCTTCGAGGGTGAGGACCTGGACGCGCTCCCGCCCCACCAGCGGCGCTTCATCCGAGACCAGAAGGCTCTCCGGCTGGCCCACGACAAGTACACCGACCCGGACGCCATCGCCTGCCAGGACGACTACGCTCGGGAGATCGTCTCCTACTTCAGGGGCAACCCACAGGTCTTCGGCTACGAGCTTGAGAATGAGATGGTCGATTGCCCGCGGGAATGGGCTCAACACGCGGTCGAGGTGATCCGGTCGGTCGATCCGGAGACGCCGGTCTGCGCCAGCCACGGCGGAGGTGGCATCCGCACGGGTGACCCGCTGTGGTGGACAACGCAGACCCCCATCGACTTCTACACGTACCACCTCTACCCCATCGGCTCGACAGACGAGGTGACCGACTACGGCGCGGCCGTGTGCCGACTGGCGCGGTACGGACGGATGGCGGGCACCTGCTTCCTGGGAGAATCGTCGGGCGACGAGTTCTCCCGGTACGCGCCCGAGGATGCCGACGATCGCCGCTACATCATGCGCGACATCATCTGGATGAGCCTCATCAACGGGAACCCGGGATGCCTATTCTGGAATGCGCGCGGATATGAGGTCGAGCAGTTCCGCCTCGCCCGGGAGATTGCGGGACGCATCGACTGGACGACCTTCCAGCGTCACAAGCCGGGAATCGCCATTGCGGTCGACCATCCGCTCGATGATGACAAGTACTACCGCAGCACCCAGGGCGGAGCCGACCGGGCCATGATGGGGCGCTACTGCCAGCACTACCTGTCGGCCGGGACTGACTTCGACTTCACCATGAGTCCCGATCGGTACGCGAAGACCGCGGACCTGGAGACCTTCGCTCCGCCGGAGCCCGACCGGAGGCCGTTCCGTACCGGCGACGGCTACCAGTTGGCTGCCCTGTCGCGGGCCGATCTCACGGAGGGGTTGCTGTATGTCCGCAACTTCGCCGGGACCCGCGCCTGGCAGGTGCCGGACCGGGGCACCATGTGGCTGCGGCGGCGAGCGCCCGCGCCGTTGCGGATCGATCTCGATCTTCCGCCTGGACAGGTCTCCATCCGTTGGTGGGATCTGGACACCGGCCAATCCGAGGCGTTGTCCGCCGCCGGCACCGGAGCGCTGGACCTCGGAGAGTCCGAGCATGACTTCGCCGTGCACTGGAAGAAAGGCTGAGCGCCTGGTCGCTCATCGGCACACATGAGCCAAGTCGAGTACGGCCCGCTGGCCGAGTACTACGAGCTGATCAACGAACATAGTGTCCCGTACGACCGGCAGGCCGGCTTCATACAGGAGGCCTGGGAGCGGTTCGGCCACGGATCGCCTCGTCCCGCGGTTCTTGACATCGCCTGCGGCCCGGGACTGCTGGCCCGACGGCTCACCGGGCAAGGCCTGCCGGTTGTGGGGGTCGACCTGTCACCCGCCCTGCTTCGCCAGGCCAGGGACTTGCCACAGGGGCACTTCCTGCAGGCCGACATGCGCCATCTGCCCTTCCGGGAGTCCTTTGACATCGCGTGCTGCCTGCTGCACACTCTCAACTACATGACGGCCGACGAGGAACTGGCTCGTGCGTTGGGCTCTATCGCAGCCAGTCTGAGGCCCGGCGGGTTGGCGATCGTGGATTTCATCGACTATGTCTCCCGGAGCGATTGGGAAGGCGAATGGACGGAGACGGTCAGGGGCAACGGGATCAAGATCGTGTGCCACCACGATCAGGCGGCCGATTGGCGGGCGATGATCGCCAGCGACAGACACACCTACACGGTCCACGAAGGTGGACGGACGTGGTCCGTATCGGGCGTTGACAGACTGCGGATAACGTCCGCGGCCGAGATGACCGACTTCGCCCAGCAGGCCGGTCTGGAGCGGATGGCGGTCACCGGCAAATACCGGCTCGACACCAGGCCGGGATTCGACGGTGGCGTCCTGATTGCGAGGAAGACGGGGTAGTCGAGCCTCAGACAGGTCTTGCGTTGCTTGAGGCCGTAACGAGTGCTATAATCGCGACGTGCACGGAGGCGGCCCATCCTGAAACTCCACTTGCGCGGAGCCGTCCGCAACGTGACCGGCTCCTGTTACATCGTCGAGACACCGTCCGGTCCCCTGATGGTGGACTGTGGGCTCTACCAGGGCAACCGGCGGCTGGAGGAGCTGAACCGGCGCCCCTTCGCCTTCGACCCCGGAGAGATTCAACACGTCATCCTGACCCACGCTCACATCGACCACAGCGGCCTTTTGCCGCGTCTCGTGGCGGAGGGTTACGAAGGCGATATCATCAGCCACCCGGCGACGTGCGACCTCGCCGACATCATGCTGCGGGACAGCGCACACATCCAGGAAGAGGACGCAGCCTACGCACTCAAGAGGTGGCGCAGGGGGAAGAAGAAGGGCCCTCACCCCGCCGAGCCGCTGTACACAGCCGCTGATGCCGAGAGGGCGGTATCACGGCTGAGGCCCCTGCCCTACGGCGAGGTGGTTGATCTCTCGCCGAGCACACGGCTCCGGCTGATCGATGCCGGTCACATTCTGGGCAGCGCCACAGTGGAGTTGTGGTTGAAGGAGAATGGGGAGACGGTTCGACTGACCTTCAGCGGCGACCTCGGCTCCGGCGACAGTCGCATCATCCGCGACCCGAGCCCCGCTTCAGCGACTGACTTCCTGGTCATCGAGAGTACCTACGGGAACCGGAACCACGACTCGGTAACCGCGCGCAACGAGAAGCTGCGGCAGGCCATTGGCGGCACGGTCGAGGATCAGGCCTGCGTCGTCATCCCGGCCTTCAGCGTGGGACGCACCCAGGAGATCGTGTACGTCCTGAACGAGATGGTGGAAGCCCATCTGCTGCCCCGGTTCAAGGCCTTCGTGGACAGCCCCCTCGCGATCAGCGCGACGAATGTCTTCCGCAAGCATCCCGAGTGCTTCAAGCGGGAGTTGCTGGAGGACATCATGGGCGGGGACGATCCGTTCGAGTTCCCCGGCCTGAAGTTCACCCGGGCGGTGGACGACAGCAAGGCCATCAACACCACCAAGCCGCCCTATGTCGTGATCTCCGCTGCCGGGATGTGCACGGCCGGGCGGATCCGGCACCACCTCCTGCGGCACCTGAGCAACAAGCGGGACTTGATCCTGTTCGTCGGGTACCAGGCCCGGAACACCCTTGGCCGTCGCATCCGCGATGGGTTCTCTCCGGTCAGGGTCCTGGGGCGTCAGGTGCACGTAAGCGCGCGGGTGAGAGCGATCGACGGCTTCTCGGCGCACGCGGACCGGGACGGTCTACTGGCGTGGTTTGGCGCCCTTCCGCAGCCCCCGGCGTTCACGATCATCACGCACGGCGAGAGCCCGGCTTCCTTCGCTCTGCGCGATGCCTTAGCGGAGCAGTACGGGGCCCGGGCCGTTGTCCCGGAACTGGGTGAGACAATCGACCTGTCGGTTGACAACCGACCGTTGGCCGAGGAGGTCGAGGCGCAGGCGGACCGGGCATTCACGTTCCTTGACCGAGAGGAAGAGCCGGCTGAGACTGAAGCACAGTGACCCTGGGGGGATTCGCGTGCGGAGACTTCTGCTGGTTGGTACGGCTTGCATGGTGGCCCTGGGAGCGGCTGGTGCCATGGATAGTCCGGAAGGCGGCTTCCAACCCGGCGCCAGAGCCGTTGACTCACGCGCGGCTGTGCAAGGCGCCATCGCTTCGGGGCGGCCCCTCGCGGGCGCGGACCTCAGTACTCTTCCCCTGGCGGGACTGGACTTCGTGGGGCTCGATCTGAAGGGGACGAAGTGGTTCCAGGCGGACCTCCGCGGAGCGCGATTCACCCAGTGTCAACTCCAAGGGGCGGACTTCACGGCAGCCTACGTCAACGGGGCCGTCTTCCGCTCGTGTCAACTGCAGGAGGCCGTCTTCACAGGGGCTGTTTTGGCCGGCGGCTACTTCAGTACGTGTGACGTCTCGGGTTCCGTCTTCACCGATGCCAAGGTGGGCGGGGTCACGCTCGAGGACGTGACGCTCTTCCCGACCGGCGCAGCTCACCTGCCGGCCATTCGCGACGCGATCCGGCTCCGGGGCGGTGCCCAGTTCTCTGCCGCCTGGCTGGCGGCCGTCTCGGGCGACGCCTTTGCGTTCACCTATGACCGGAAGGAGCGCGCGGCGTGGCCCGGCACCCCCATGACGTTCAACCCGATCGTGCTGGCGCCGGAGACGCTCGGGTATGACGTCACGTACAAAGCCAACATGGAAAGTGCGGAGGGTGCCGGCAAGGAGTTGACGGCCGTTCTGCGGCGCGGCCTGGTAGCGATCTTGCCCATGCGACTGGCCGGCGGCGGACTGGACGGGAACGCTGTGGCGGGAGCGGTGTGGGTTGCGGCTTACGACATGCAGCGGAGCCGAGGGAATCCCGAGACCGTCCTGGTCCACACCCCCTTCGGACCCATGGAGTTCGGGTTTGAGGACCTTCTCAGTCGCTGGCGCGGGCCCTGGCCGACTCTGCTGCCCGCCGGGGAAGCCCCGTTCGCCGGCGAATTCCCCCTCTGCACGATCGGCGCTCAGAAAGCTGAGCTGGATGAACGGGCTGTAGCCCTTACCGCCCTTCGGCAGGCCTCTGCCATCATGAATGAGCCGCGGAGCTTCGCGAGTCTGTCGGGAGGGTTCGCGGCGTATGGCAGCTTGATCCAGGACTTCTCGAACCCCGACGTGGAAGTCGCCGACCTCATACACTGGTCGGGCGTCCCGCGCCGGGCTCTCTCGGCTTCGCGGAACCTGGCAGCCGAGTTCCTCACCGAGGCCGCGCCGAAGCTCCCCGAGGCCTCCCAGACCTCACTCAGTGAGGCAGCGGCCCTCTACGGGGAGAGCGCGGTGTTGCTCCGAGACGAATGGCCTCTGCCAGCGCCCGAAGCGTTTGAGGGGGACAAGGCCATACTGGCAGTCGATGCCGCGGCCAGCCGTCGTCCCCACGCTCGCGCGGTGCTCGAAGAGGCCCTCTTTCGAGAGCGTCGGGCCATTGCGCTTCTGGGCCAGGCACTAGCCGAGGCTGTTCGGACGCCGTGACAGGGAGCAACGACCTCGCCCCGAGTCCGTCGCGCGTGTTGGGCTGCCTACTTCGCCGCCGGCTGGAGGCCGCGGATTTTGGCGAGAGCCTTGTTGGCCGCATCTCTCACCAGCGCGTTCTTGTCCTGGAGGGCGTTCTCGAGCGCAGGAGCAGCCTGGGGGCTGTGGGTCTCGCCCAGTGCCCAGGCCGCCATGCAGCGAACGTCGGTCACGTCTCCGCCCGGCAGGGGACCAGCCGTGTCCGCCAGAGCCTCAGCCAGCCCCGATACGGCTCCCTGGGCTCGCAGATACCCCAGGGCCTGAGCCGCAGTGCGCCGCACGCCAACATCCCGATCCGTCAGGGCCTCGATCAACGCGGGAGCTGAAGCGAGGTTGCGGATCGAGCCCAATGCCCGCGCAGCCCAGCGGCGCACCTCCACACTGTCGTCCTTCAGCGCGAACATCAAGGCCGGAACGACCGCCTGGCTGGCAGTCCGGCCCAGAGCGCGAGCTGCCTCGGCCCGGACCTGCATGTCGGCGTCCGCCAGAGCCTCCGCCAGGGCTGGGGCGGCGGCGGGGCTGCCGGACGAGGCCTCGGCGAGGGCCTTGACGGCGGACCGTCGTATCCCGACGTGTTTGTGACGCAGGGCTTTGGCCAGAGCCGGTACAGCGGACTCGCTCGGGATGCAACCGAGCACCTCCGTCGCCGACTCGCGGACCATGCCGTCCTCGTCATTGAGGGCCTCGGTCAACGCCAGGACTACCGTCTCGACAACGGGGATGTCGGGCGACTCATGTTCGATGTGCGGCCAGAGCAGACGCCACCTGTAGACCGGGGAGGGCACCTGCTGCGAAACTAGCTGGGAAGGATGGAATGCCCGAGCGGCGGCCCGGCGGACCTGGATGTGTGGGTGTTCGAGGGCCTGCCTCCACTCACGCAGCAGCTCATCCGGCGGCGGGGGGGTCTGTCCGTTGCCGGGCGCGCCCTGACGAGTTGCGGCGTCTGCCTTGCCGTTGGACCCCCCGCACAGCGTCTTGAGACGCCCCCAGAAGCCTCCGCGGGGTCCTGTCTCCGGCCGGGCCATCCTGGAGCCCCTTGATGACGGTCTATGCGCTCGGTACTATCGAGAACCCATTAGTGCTGGTGATGCTTTGAATCCCGCGCAGCGCCCGTCATACCTCGACGCGAGGGGAACTCCGTTGCCCCCGTCCACCCGTGACCGATCACCTGGCGCGGAACAGGACCGGTCGCTACCACAGGGTGCCCAAGAAACCTTGCCGACAGACAACCACAAGGTTAATCTTTCCCCATGACCGCAACTCTACTGCTTCGGAACTGTTAAGGGGGATGTTACTTGAGGCCCGAGGTTAGCTCCTCGACGAAGTCCATCTGGCCGCGCAGGGGCATGGAGAACAGGTCCAGCGTGACTTCGCGGGGCTCGGGGAGGCCCAGGAGGTCGGAGAAGCCTGCCGCACCCTCGTCCGTCGCGCTTCCGCCGCCCAACCGCATGCCGTAGATGATCCGCGCGAAGGCCGAAGCGTACTCCTCGGCGCGAGGCGCGGGGCTACGGGCCACGGTGATGACTGCCGCTCCCTCAGGCTCGGGGAGTCTTGCCGCACTCGTCCACACAACGTACTCGCCACCCGCCGAATGGTGCTTCCACGCGATGAGGGCAGCGCCCGTCCCCGCGACGCTCTGAGCCAGCGGTTCGGGCTCCCCGAACATGCCCAGCAAAGCTGCGCTGAAAGCGAAGAGCTGTTCCCGCAGCGTCATCGTCCGGTCGCCCGCCTCGGGCGGCAAGATAACAGTGGTGACGAGCACCCCGGCCTCCGGGAGCGCCCCAAGCTCGAGCACTGCGGCGGGCGCATCACCGATGGCCGTCACATCGACTGACTCCCACCCGGCAATGCCGCCATCTTCCGGCAGTGCGCTGTAGCGGACCGGCCAGTCTGCGGGGAACGATACCGCAAACAGTCCGTCCGGGTGCTCCCATGCATCTGTCTCGCCCGCAAAGGGCGGCGGCAGCAAGGGCCGAGGCAGAGCGAACAGCTCGGCCAGGTTCGCGCGGAAGTGCCCCCGTGTCTCCGGGCTAGCCTGCTCCCATTCGAGCTGCAGCCAGTGCAGCAACTCCTCGGTGTGCTCCAGCAGCATCCGGTCGCCCGGAGCCGATCCGGGATACTGACGCGCCAACTGCAGCACCATGTCGTCCCGCTCGGACTCGGTCAGCTCACAAGTCTCATCGAGCGCCTGTGAGGCCAGCCACTCGAAGAGCGAGATCAGAGCGTCTGCCGAGGCCTTGCGAAGAGGCGGGTTGCCCGGCACCAGGACCGGGCTCCTGGCATCCCAAAGTCCGAGGAGAAGCTCGTTCGCCGATTCATCAGGGTCAGTCTCAGCCTCCTTCACCATCCTCTCCCGCAACGCCAGGCGCATGACCTCGCGTTGAGGCCCGATGGCTTGGGACACCTCTCCCCAGACCTGCTTGGCGCGCAAGACCTCTGCACGGGCTCGTGGACCCGCCCCCTCCCATCGGGCAACGAGACGGTCCTGCAGGAGTTGGCGTTGATCGATACTGAGGGTCGCGTCAAACGCGAACTCCACCAATCGCTGCCAGGTGGCCACGTCCGATTGCTTCAGGGGCGGCTCGCCCACCACCAGCACAGGATCATCGGCCGCCTCCGGGGCCTGAGCACCAATGCCGCGGCAGAAGGCCAGGACGCACAATGCAGCCGCTAGCCCGCTGCTAGGAAGCACCTGGGAGACAGGTCGGCACGTGGAGATTCCTCTCAAGCCCTTCATCATGCCTAGTCAGACGCCCGGAACACACGATCGGTTCGCCGCGCGAGCCCGCACCGCACGCACAGTCCGGCGATTCCCTTCGCCACACCCAGCGCACGCCCTGCCGGCCATTGCCCGGACAAAGGGAAACGATCGGCACCGGACGAATACGTTGTAGACCAGTGTGCGATTCAAGGTTCCGCCCATCCATCGATCATCGAGGCGAAACAGATGACACCTCCGGTACTCGACCAACTCGTTGAAATGTCCCGACGTCTGGGTGAGCCGGCACGCCAGTACGGCATCCTGGGAGAGGGGAACACGTCAGCGCAGATCGACGACAAGAGCTTCTGGGTCAAGGCGAGTGGGATGGAGCTTGAGACCATCGGGCCGGACGGCTTCTCCAGCCTCTACTTCGAACCGGTCCTGGACATGCTCACCGAAGGGGATCTGAGCGACCAAGAGATCGCGGACCGACTCGCGGGAGCAGGAGTTCACTGCACGTTGCTGAGACCATCAGTCGAGAGCGTGCTGCACGCGCAACTGCTCAACCTGCCTGACGTGCGTTTCGTCGCTCACACGCACCCATTGTCCGTGTTGTCAATCCTGTGCTCCCAGAATGTCGAGCAAGCCATCGCGGGGCACCTGTTCCCCGACGAGATCGTGTCGTGCGGCATTGCACCCGTGTACATCCCCTACACCGATCCCGGACTGCCTCTGGCCAAAGCGGTCCACGAGGCGACGCACAAGTACATCGACGATCTTGGAGAGCGTCCGCGCGCCATCCTGATGCAAAACCACGGTTTGATCGCGCTCGGCGAAACCACCAAGGAGGCCGAAAGCGTTACGGCCATGTGGGACAAGGTGGCCCGCGTCCTGATCAACACGGCCGCTTTCGGCGGGCCCCGGTTCCTGGAGAAGGAGCACGTTGACCGCATCCACACGCGGCCCGACGAGGAGTACCGACGGAAGATGATCGATGGCGGCCCAG
>CBFDAZ010000092.1:0-11460 GCA_965602825.1 uncultured bacterium | reverse complement strand
GCCCAATCAGGCCGAGTCGAAGCGGCTCACCTGAGTCGTCCTGGGCCCAGGCATTGGCGGCGATGAGACTGGCGGCGATGATCGTCGCAATCACAACGCCGAGCTTGATCCTCTGACGAGTCATGTTCTCACACCTCCGGGCAATCGAGCGCGACGGAGCGGGTTCGTCGCGCTAATGATCGCCGTGGGCATTTCGGCGTGCAGTCGCGACCGGCCTGCCGTGCGAAAAACGGGGACCGGCGTCATACGCGTTAAGATAGGCGTGCGGCCCACGGACTCGGGCCCGGTAGCCATGGGCGCAGTGAACTGCGCCCCTACTTGACGGCCTCACCTATGCTGCCCCGAAGTAGGGGCACGATTCATCGTGCCCGATCACTTACGGGTCATCTTAACGCCTATGAGGACTGGCATCGCCTTTCGCCGGACTGCGTTGATCCAGAGACCATCTAAGGCGCGAAACGCATGCCTGTACCCGCCTTTCGCATACATCCGACGGCGCCCCCCGTCCCCCAACCTGTGCGAGGCTCAGTGACCTCGCGTGGGCGCATCCGCCATGTGCAGCAACTGGGATGTGATCGCACCCTCGTCGCCGATGGTCACCCGGAAGCGGTCCGGCTCACCAACAGCAGCGAAGACGCTGCGCGTGAAGGCCAGCTTCTCTTCGGCACCCGCTTCCGTCAACGGCTCCACACCACTGCCCACGGGGCTGGCGAATACGACCGGCCGCGGGGCGATAAGCGCGGCGACCTGGGGAATGTCGGCGGCGGCGAGAAGGCTCGGCGCGAAGATCCAGCGGGGCTGAGGCTGGCTGTCCTCAATCGCGTCGAGGTAGGTGGTGATCGTCCCCTGAGTGACTGCGCCGCCGATCTCATCACTGAGTGCCGCGGCAAACAGCGCAATCAGGCCCGCGGCTCCGCATCCGTAGCATGAGACGCGCTCTGGGTCGATCCCCTCGACTGTGCCCAGGTACCGGGCCGCCTGCATCACGTCCCACACCTGCTGCGCCAGGAGCGGCCGGCCGAGGACGACGGTCTTGCTGGCCAGGTGGTTGTAGTCCCCAGTGCGACCAGCCCCCTGGCCCTCGCCGAGCCCGCGCGGGTCGAGAGCCAGCACTGCCGTGCCCTGTTCCAGCAACGCGCAGACGAGCTGCGAGTCACGAGCCCCCAGCTTCCCGCCTTCGTCCACAAAAATGACGCCCGGACAGGGCCGCGCCTTGCTGTCCGGCCACATCAGGAGCGCTGGCACGGCCATGTGCGGCTCGGTGGTCAGCGCGATCCGCTGGACGGGCCTGCCGTCATACTCAAACGAGCCCATGTCGCGCGCGCGGGGCTTGCTTGCCCGCGGCTTGCCCCCGAATACCTCCCAGATGTCGGCCCGAAGCCTCTTCGCGCGCTGCTGCCACTGCTGCCGGGTCGCGGGTGGCTGGCCATACTGCTCGACGAACTCCCGGCCCATCCGGCGGGCAAGGGTGACGAGCGTCTCGCGATCCTCGGGGATCTCGCCGTCCTTGTAGCAGGTCAGGTCGGGCGAATCCCATCCTTCGACCTCGTAGGCTTCCTCCGGTACCGGCTCGCCCGTCCCCTGGCCCTGCAGCCACTTGAGCATCCAGCCGTAGCACGCCTCCCGCAGCGGCTGGGACCACCCGTGGCCGAGGTCCGCCTCGACCAGCGACACGCGATCGGGGACGCCGTAAAGCTGGTAGATCGACTTCGCTCGGCGCAAGGTGTCCCGCGTCCCGGCGATGGGGAAGATCGGGTCCTGGGCGCCGTTGCCCATCAAGAAGGGGCGCGGCGCGATCAGCCCGACGACCTCGAACTGCTCCATGTGGCGGACGATCCCCGGCAGGTGGTTGCAGATGCAGTGATTGCCGCCATAGCGGATCCACTGTTCGAAGGAGCAGACGAAGCAGAACGACGCGGCGACCTTGATGCGCTCGTCGATCGCCGGCGCGTAAAGCGAGTTCAGCCCGCCGCCGGAGTTCCCCGTCAGCCCGATGCGCTCGGGATCGACCTCGGGCCGCGTGCAGAGGTAGTCGATCGCGCGCATCGTGTCCCAGGTGATGATTCCCTCGTTCGTCTGACCGACCAGGAGCAGGCTGTAGCCCAGGTGGTGCCCGAAACCCGGGAGCCGCCTTTCGCCCTGGCCGATGGGGTCGTAGGCCAGCACAACGAAGCCATGTCGTGCCAGACCGATCATCGCCATCTGGTAGAGGGGGTAGTTCTTCCCCTCTTTCATGGCGTGGCCAGGCACGACGATGATCGCGGGGGCCGGGAGCGGCACGTCCTTGGGGAGGTAGAGGTTGGCTGTCACGTAGAACCGCGGCCGGCTCTCGAAGACCACGTTCTCGATGGTGTAGAGCTCCCGCTCGGTCCGTCCGGTCACCAGGGCGTTCAGGGGCGTCCGCGGTGGCAGGGGATCGAGGCCGAGGGACCTGGCGAGCTCACGGCGGAGGGGCTCGCGCTGTGCTTCCCACTGCTCAAGAGTGTCCGGATCGGCGCGATCCCTGAGCGGCTTGCAGCAAGCCTCGATGTTGAAGTGAAGGGCATTGGCGCGATCGGGCAGGTCGTCCCCGTAGACGGACCACTGTCGCTCTTGCTCCATCGGGTCGTACTCTCTCCGGTCAGTGATGAGGACTGCATCCGCCGACTCAAAGCCCTCGGCGGCATCATGCACGATGATCCGCACTTCGCCCGCCTCCAGGTGCAGTTGCCCTGCCCGCTCCCAGCGCCACTCGCGTCTCTTGCCTTTGTGCGTGACGGCGAGGCGTTGGCCGGCCACTTCTACCTGCAGAGCCCGTCGGCTGTTGGCGGACGTGTAGGCCCTGACCCAGACCACGTGCTCCCCGGCTTGCGCGACCGTGGCCGACCCGACCATCGTGGTGTCCGCGATGTTGGGGTTGGCATTGGAGGTACAGAAGCCGGCTCCCAGGTAGCCCCGGATGTTGGTCTGCCGCCGCCACGGGCCTTCGAAGTCCTCCACCTGGAGCAGGACGTGGTCAGCGCAGACCAGGCTGGGAATCAGCAGTGGGAACGTGGTGCAAAAGGCTCTCAGCGCACGATACATGGTTGTTGAAAACCCCGCCGTTTGTGCACAAGGCTCGACTACGGCGCGCTCTGATACATCGCCATGATGTTCTCCGGCGGCACATCCGGCTGGAACAGGTGGGCAGGCGAGAGGATGTACCCTCCTCCACGCCCCAGCACCTCGCAATAGCGCCGCACCTCGACTGCCACCTCTTCCGGCGTTCCGTGGGGCAGAAGCCGCTGCATGTCGATTCCGCCGTGGAAGACCAGCTCGTCGCCGAACTCAGCTTTGAGCCACTCGGGCGCCATTTCCGGGCCGGTTGGCTGGATGGGATCGAGTACGTCAACGTCCAACTCAATCAGATCGGGGATGAAAAGCCGGATGTTTCCACAACTGTGGAAAAGTACCCACCCTCCGAGGCTGTGGATTGTGTTGACGATCTCCCCAACGTATGGCGCGACAAACTTGCGGAACATGCCAGGCGAGATGAGCGGGCCTGTCTGACTGCCGAGATCACTGATGAGAAGGTAGAGGTCGATCCGGCCGCCAGTCACCTGTGCTGCGCGGGTGTAGTCCTCCAGGTAGAAGTCACAGAACCTCCGGCACAGGAAGTGCGCCCAGTCCGGGCGCTCGATCATGTCCAAGAACATCTCTTCCCACCCGCGCACCAGCGCGGGCCGCTGCCAGACGTCGGCGGAGCCGTAGAGCAGCGCGTAGTCCCCGTACTGCTCGCACTGCTCCCGTAGTCCGGAGTAGTCCAGATCATCGGGATCGGGCCAGTCGAAGGCTTCGAGGTCGGCCAAGCTCTCGGCGGCGGCGAGCGCGCCCTTCACATCCTCGCGCATCGGGCCCCAGCCCGTCTCCTGGTAGATGTAGCGCTCGCCCCACATGTTCTCGTAGATCCCGCCACCTACGTCGCGTTCGCCCGGAGCGATGGCGTCGACATGGCGCACGTCGATCCCCAGGTCGACCAGCACCCGCTCCCGATCCGAGTGACCGAGGTGCTGGAGGAGGCGGGTCCAGGTCGGCGGCTCGGCCCAGAAGTCGCGGGGCGTGCGATCGGGCCGCTCGTGGGAGAGAGCTGTCAGGACGCGTTCGCGTGGGATCATGAGGGGGCTTCGGTATCCATGAGCGGGCTCCCGAGGAAGCCTCGGGGTCGCCGCTAGGTCTCTGCCGGCGCCTTGTCGAGGCCCGCCTCCCAGTCAGTCAGGAGCTTGCGGTGGGCGGCCAGGGCGTCGGCGTGCTTGCCCTCGCCGGCCAGATTCCTTGTCTCGCCGGGGTCGGACTGCATGTCGAAGAGCTGCTCGACGGGATCGCCCTCGTAAGTTATGTACTTGTATTCCGGGGTACGGATCATCCGGCCGGTCTTGTTGACCTCGGCCGGGGCAAACTCGCGCCAGTCGACGTTGCCGCCCTCCAGGAGGGACCTCAGGCTGCGTCCGCTCAGATCGCCCGGCCGCTCCACTCCCGCATAGTCGCAGACCGTCGGCAGCACATCGAGACCGGACACCAGGCGGGTTTCGTCGCGCCGGTCCTCGAGCATTCGGTCGGGGCAGGAGACGATCAGCGGCACCTTCGCGGCCTCGTCGTAGAGGTAGTTCTTCAGCACCATCTGATGGCGTCCCCGGCCTTCGCCGTGGTCGGCCGTGAAGATGATGATGGTGTTCTCAGTCTCTCCGGTATCGTCCAGGGCCTGGAGCACGCGCCCGACCTCCGCGTCCACCATCTCCACCAACCGGTAGTAGCTCCAGATGTAGTAGCGCCACTGCTCGGGCGACCACTTGGGGCGGTTCGTGTTCCTGAGTCTCGCGGGCTCGTTCGTATCGTACCTGAAGTTGGGTGGGAGTTCCGGCAGCTTCTGCGCGATCTCCGCATAGGGCAGCTCATCGGGGGCCTTGCGGTGCATACTCACCCACTGGCATACGTCATGGGGCTGCAGGAAGGAGGCGACAAGCAGGAACGGGTCGGCGCCGGTGCGGCTGTGGAGGTATGCCTGACACGCCCGGGAGATGGCGCCGTCGCCGATATTCCCCTGTCCCCCAATGCCCGTGGGGATCAGCTCGAACCCCGGCACCTCCGGAGAGAACGACACGGGCAGATGCCATTTGCCGGCATAGACGGTCTCGTACCCCCGCTCGCCGAGCCACTGGCCCATGTTCGGCAGGTCGGGCCGGATGGCGAGGTTATTCTGGATCACCCCGGTCTCAAGGGTCGGCCGACCGGTGAACAGGCTGCTGCGGGCGGGCGAGCAGAGGGGATTGGTGCTGTAGGACTGCATGAAGCTGACGCCGCTTCGGACAAGGCGATCCATGTTCGGCGTGTCGACGTCCGCGCAGCCCACGGCGGACATGGTGTCGAGGCCCTGCTGGTCGGTGATGATGAACAGGAAGTTCGGACGCCCCTGCGTACAAGCAGGGCGAGGCGCCTGGCCTCGGGCCAGGCAGCCCGTCGCCAGGGCCGCTCCGCCGAGGGTACCGGTCTTCAGGAAGTCGCGCCGGGAGATGCCACCGCCGGTGGTTCCGTTCGTGTTCCCCATAGTCTTCACCCCTGACGTTCCTGTGCGGTCGTGTCCAGGATGTACGCCCGAATGCCGCTGAGGGCGACCAGCAGCCGGTGGTGCTCATCGACCCAGTAATGGTACGGCAGGATGCCCGCCCCGATCTGCTGGTAGCCGTGCAGTCGGACCGGTCCGCCCCCGAAGTCGAACTCGACGCTCTCCCGGAAGGAGAGTCGTTGGTTCTCCTTGACCAGGTCCAGGTCTTCGAGAAGCGTGAAGGTCAGCGGCTTCGTCGCCGGGCCGGCCAGGCGCTGCACCGCTTCAAAGAGCGACCAATTACTCGTGAAGGGCTCGGGCACCTTGCGCACGCTGACGGAGTCACCAATCGTCACTTCAACACCGTTGCTCCCGACGACGGCTAGCTGTTCGATCTTGCTGTCCTCGATCGGCTGTCCCTCGGCATCGATGACAACCGAGCTCATTTGCCAGGACAGGGGCGCGCACAGCGCATCCGTCCGGCACTCGATCTTCGCCTTCGTCTCGTGGGTCGTACCGGCTGACTGGGTGATGCTCACCGCAACACTCAGCGTCACCGTCCCGTCCGCTGGAGCGCTGCGCGCCACCCGCAGGGAGCTGGCTTCGCCTTGTCGCCGGCGTCCCACGAGCCAGATCCGGTACGTATGGGCCCATTGGCCTTCGGGATCGAGGCTGCCAGGGGCAGCGAAGTCCTCGAATGCCCCATGCTCCCCCAAGGCTGCCAGGGTCAGCGGCTGCAGGCGGGTGGTATCTTGCTGTCTCCTGCCTCTTGGCATGGTAGGCCTCCCAACCGGTGGGGCTGTTCCTGGCGGCAGCTACCAGTCAATGTCGACGCCCACATCCTCTTCCCACTGCGAGAGAGCGGCGCGGAGCGCACGCGCATGATGCGGTTCGGCAGCGGCAAGATCGTGCTCTTCGCCGGGCTCCTCATCAAGGTTGAATAGCAGCGTGCCTTCTTCCGTGCCGGACGGGTTGACGAGTAGCTTCCATGCGCCTTGTCGCACTGCCCTCTGATTTCCGTAAGTCCAGAGGAGAGTCCTCTCCCGCAGCCTTCCACCCCCAAACAGCAGCGGAGACAGATCGACCCCGTCCACCGTGTGTCCCGCCGGCACGGAAGCGTCGGCGAGCGACAGGAGCGTGGGGAACAGGTCGAGGCAGATCGTGAGCTCGTCGCTCTCCTGTCCTGCAGCAATCCTCCCCGGCCAGTAGGCGATGGCCGGCACGCGGTGCCCGCCCTCCCACAGACTCCCCTTCCCTCCGCGGAACGGAGCATTCGACCCCTCGGGGCTCGCGCCGTTGTCCGAGAAGAAGAAGGTGAAGGTATCCCGTTCGAGGCCAAGGCGCTCCACGGTCTCCACGACCTCGCCGATGCCTTCGTCCATCACCTCGATCATCCGGGCGTACTGCGCGCTGACATTACTGCCAGTGCCCTTCACTACGCCCTTCTGCCCGGCGGCTCGCACCGGCCGGTCACCGGGGACCTGGTACGGATAGTGGGGCGCCTCGTGAGCGACGTAGAGGCAGAACGGCTGGTCGCGGTTGTCCTCGATGAACTGCACCGAGTGTTGGGTGATCAGCTCGGTCGTGTAGCCCTCCTCGGTGATCTGGGTGGAGTTGTCCCACCAATCGGGCACGCCCGTCTGGTCGATGTGAGAGATGTAGTCCACATTGCCCGAGACATAGCCCCGAAATCGGTCGAAGCCGTGCTGGTCGGGGTTGAACCGGGGATGGTAGCCGAGGTGCCACTTGCCGAAGATCCCCGTGGCATAGCCGACGGCCTTGAGCTGCCTGGCGAAGGTGATCTCGCTCGGGTCGAGGCCCTTGTCCCGGTGATTGGCGGCGCTGATGACGCCCGGAATGCCGGCTCGCTGCTGATAACGCCCAGTCACCAAGCCGGCGCGCGTAGGGCTGCAGACCGGGCAACTGGCGTGGAAGTCGGCAAACTCCAGGCCGCCCGCCGCCAATGCGTCCAGACACGGAGTGTGGATTTCCCGGTTCCCGTAGCAGCCTACATCGCCGTACCCGAGGTCATCGGCGAGGATGACGATCATGTTGGGCCTTCGCCCCGCGGCGTCGCTACTGGGAGTCCGGCCTGACACGGCCATCGAAGCTGCACCTCGGGAATGACGGTCACAATCATGCGACCGAGCGGATTGCGTGCGGATGTTAGCGGAGCGGCTTCACCTCAACATGATCCACATAGGTCCTCTGCTGCCTGTGGTAGGTCCAGAGCCGCAGCGCCGGCGCGATGCCCAGGCTGCGCAGGAAGATGCCCTCCTGCTCGCCGATGGCAGGGAACTCGCCGGTCGGCAGCTCGATGCGCACTTGGTGCCATTCGCTATCAGCGGGAATCGGTGTGATGACGTGGCCGAAGTCATACTGCGGCCCACCGTGGTAGAAGTTAGCGTGCACCTCGCCCTCGCCCGACGTGCACTTCGCCCAGAAGGTGACCTCATAGTGGGAGTTCGGCCGCACTGCCATCTCGCGGCTCGCCCGGAAGCCGGTGCCGATCAGCCGGAGCTCATCTTCCTCGCAGGAGAGGTCCACCCCGACCTTGCCGGAGTTGACGTGGCTGCTCGTCCACCTGGCCGCCATCGACGAGTACCCCGGCATCCAGTAGACCTCTTCCTGCTCGAAGGACGGGTCCGGGTTGATGACCCCGTCGCTGACAACTACCTCCCGGGTCTCCGGCCTGGGAAGTGGCCCCCGTCCGCCCGTCCGGTCGAACTCCGCCGATTGGGCCGGTCTCGGTTCGTTGCTGACAACCTTCCCATCGTCGAGCATCTCGATGGCGTACTGCTCCACGGGCTGCGCCCGCAGGCCGGCCAGGTCTGCGGCGTTCAGCAGGCGAGGTGGCAGCACGACCCACCGGCCGGTGAAGTAATCGCCAACCGCTTCGGCCTCCGCGAACAACACCTGGAGCACATTGCCGTCGGTCGTGAAGGCGCAGGCGGGCTCGATGGTCGTCTCCGTGCCCGGCAGGGCTAGCACGGCCAATTCATCGGCCGCGCCCACACGCTGGCCATCGATCGTGCGGTTGGCGCCCTCCTCCCATTCGTCCAGGCCATAGCGCACCTGGACCGGCCGCGTCCAGCCATGGTCGAGGTCATTGACGTGGAAGTCGATCCACTGCTCCACCACCGGGCTGCCTGCACGGAAGCGGAAGTACCATTCGGCCGTGCCCTTGGGAGAGGCACGGAGCTCCGTGCCATCGACGTTGCTCAGCATCAGCACATCGGTTCCCTGCCCCCAGAGCTCGATATCCGAGATGCGCACTGTCGTCGCAACCGGGCCCTGACTGATGACCTCGGCCTTCGCGGGCCGGCTCTGTAGGTTGCCGAAGGGGTACCAGGAGACGTAATCGGTCACACAGGTCAGATCGCCAAAACCGCCGCTGAAGCCGGAATCACCAAGCACATTGCCAGGGCTCGGATCGAACCCGAGGGAGGTCCATCGGGGATGGCCCTCTTCTCCATCCAGAGCGAACTCGAACCGGAGGCCGCCCTCACCCGTATCGACCTGGACCCGGTCAGCCGACACCCCGGTGCGTACGGGCGGCCTGTCTCCCCTCGGCGCGATGGGCCTGGGTCCACAGTAGAGGTCAAAGCTGCGGGAGGCGCCCGCCGGAGTCCGTCCCCGCATGCGCAGCAACAGCTCCCCTCGCTGCGGGTCATCGGGCGAGATTGGGTCGAACTGAGCCGGTACGGAGGCCGAAGCGGCATCCTCGGTGACCTCAATGGCCTGCAGAGAACCGGGATCGACTTGTCCCTCGATGCCGACCTGGCGCAGGAGTTGAGCGAAGTCCTCGCGGAGGTTAAGGACGGCGTCGGTTCGGTCGAACGCCGCCGGGAGGGCCACCAGCCGGAAGCGCCAGGGCAGGCGCATGTCGGGCGGCCACGGTCGCTCATCCGGGCATGTCTTCGTCGGCGCCTGGTAGTACCGGGCCGCGCGGTCGGCGAACCACCGGGACCGCGCCCCGCCCGCCTGCGCCAGGGCTTTCTCCACGGGCTCGGAATCGGCCGGGCCGAGTGTGAGCGCCAGCAACGTACCATCCTCGACGCTGACCGAGCGCACACGCTTCCGCCCACCGAGGTCCACGGCTGCCAGGTACGTGTCGAACTTGCGGAGCGGGAAGCCGTTGCACAGGTCGATGGGGACATCCTGGTGCACGTCGAGTGCGATCGCTTGATCGCCGTCGAGCGCGACGCGAAGTCTTCCCACCGGCTCGGCATCGCCGCCCTCGGTCCGCAAACGGCCAAGGACTGCGAACAGGGCGCGGGTGCTCTCATTGACCTGGATGTCCGCGGCCTGGACTGCATCCCGTCCCCCGTTCGTCTCCGGATCAACCAGCGAGATCGGTATGCCCCACACAGACCGCGTGCCCGGCACGAGCCCGAACCACGAGTCATCCTCCCACCAATCACGTTCCAGCGAGACGTTGCACGCCGCCGCGAGATCGACTGGGTCCCACGGCGAGACCTCCGTTTCGGCTCCGTCCCGGTAGGGGATGTCCTCGGCGGCCATCGCGCGGCCGGCAGACGCGTCGCCGATCTCGACCATGTCCCCCGGCTCGACTCCCCGGATGAACACATCCTCGCCCTGGGTCAGGGGGTTGAACTCGTACCGATCCTCGGGCAGAGGCTCTCCGTTGACCTTGACTGGCTTGCCCTGGATGTCGCGGAAGGGCGCCGAGGCGACGATGTCGATGGCGTCACCGCCCGGTGCAGTCGGCAGAGCCTCGAGTCGGAACGAGAAGTTCGCGTCGGGAGCGTAGCGGTAGTCGGACACGTCATACGACTGTGTACCGAGGCAGAAGGCGATGGCCGCTCTCTCGCCCACCGTCACGCGCAACTTGGCGGGAGGCAGCGGACGCGCCCAGCGGCGGACCTTGCCGGCGTGCTGGGGATCAGGGAAGCCGCCCGTTCGGATGCCTTTGGGCTCGAGTTCGCCGAAGATCTGGATGTTCTCAGCAACACCGCCATCCTCGCGGAACCCGGCGTAGTAGCGCTCCAGGGCGCCCCGCAGCACGTACTTGAGGAACGGATCACCGCTGTCGCAGTAGATCGGCACCATCGTCCGCACGACCCAGCCGCACTCGTTCCAGGTAACACGCCCGCACCACCGGCGATCGTTGACGGCCTGGTTGAGGAAGGTTGGGTCGAGGTCGTCGGACAGGTCGGGGTCCGCCGTGTAGAACCAGAGCACCTTGTAAAGCGACATGCGGGCGAGCTGCAGGGCCTCGTCGTAGTTGCGGGCCCGCTTAGGATCGTTTCTGAATACGCGTCGATAGGTCAGCAGAAAGTTCTCGCCGGCCGCCGTGCCGGCTCGACAGAACATCGCCCAGGGGAGATCGCACACACCGTTGCGGGTGAACAGGTAATGCTTGCACCAGTTGTAGACGCCGTCGATGTACGGCAGCAGGCGCTCGTCGCCCGTGTCCTCGTACAGGAGTGCCATGCCGGCGCCGATCTGGAAGGTGCTCGGATGGTGATTGCCCGCACAGCGCTCTCCGCCCCACCGGTCCTGGAACTTGCCCTCCGCCGGATGCACCCACGTCGCGCAGCGGTCGCCATCGATCTCCACCCACTGGCAGCGGTCCATCAGGTACGCTACATCCTCCCTCAGACGGGCCCGGGCCTCGGGCGGCCCAATCGTGCGGGCGCGGGTCACCCCGTCGAGGATGAAGGCATTGCCGAGCATCGTGGAGCCCAGCTCGACGAAGACCCCCGCCAACCCGGAGGGTCCACTCGGCCCTTTCAGGCCTGTGCTGACCGCCGACGGCTCGAGGCCGCCGTTGGGCGCGGTGCCGTCGTGCTCCGGGATCCATGCCAGGTCATTCATGCGCGGAACGGGCGGCAGAAGGTTGCGCTCCTCCTGCCACAGGCGCTCCAGGACGAACAGAT
>CBFDAZ010000091.1:0-11652 GCA_965602825.1 uncultured bacterium | reverse complement strand
TGACCAAACCTTTTCCCCTGCCTTCTGTTCTCTCTAAGCGAAGGGCGACCGTGGCGATGACGATCGATCCGAGCGACGAGGAGCTCATGCTGGCGGCCGCGCGAGGCGATGTGTCGGCCTTCGACGAGCTGGTCGGCCGGTACCGGGGCTCGCTGGTGCTGTACTTCGAGCGTCGCGTTCGTGACGCCGGGCTGGCCCAGGAGCTGGCGCAGGAGGTGCTCCTGAAGCTCTGGACCGCCCGGCACCGGTACGCCCCTCTCGGGAAGACGGGGCCGTACCTGTTCACCATCGCCCGCAATCACCTGTTCAACTGGTTGGATGCGCGGTCCCGTCGGCCGGCCGCTGAATCGCTTGACGACGCGACCGACCAGCTCTTCGCCAGACTGCCCAGGACGGCCAGCACAGAGCAGGCGGCTCTGCAGAGCTGGATCGGGGCGGAGCTGCGGCGAGCCATCGAGGAGCTGCCGCCTGGCTTGCGGGAGGTGGTCCGGATGAGCCGGATCCAGGGACTCAAGTACGGGGAGATCGCCGAGCGCCTGGGGATCCCGGTCGGGACCGTGAAGTCGCGTATGCACTACGCCGTCAGCCGTCTGCGGAAACGTCTGGACGGGCTCTTGAGTTGATGTGCAGGCCCGGAGTCGCCAGGGAAGGAGCTGATTCGAGGTGTCTTGTGAAGAGCTTCGCAAGGACTTGCCGGCTTATGTCAGAGGAGAGATCGAGGGCGAACGGGAGCAGGAGATCACCGGCCACCTGGCCGAGTGCCCCGCGTGCAAGGCCGAGTGGGTGGCGACGAAGCAGGTGCTTGACAGCATCGCGGCGCCGCACGATGGCCCGGTCATCGAGAAGTGCAAGGAGATCATCACCTCCGCCCACAGGTCGCGGGCCAGCGACATCCACTTGCTGCCTCAGGCCGATGAGGATGTGCTGCGCTTCCGCATCGATGGCGTTCTCCACGAGCAGGGTAGATTCACCAAACCCTTCGGTCGAGCACTGACGGCGCGGCTCAAGGCGATGTCGGAGATGGATGTGGCCGAGACACGCGTGGCGCAGGACGGCCGGATCATGGTGAAAGAGGGCCAGGTGCAGTTGGACCTGCGGGTGTCCGCGGTGCCGACGGTCCACGGTGAGAAGCTGACCGTGCGCCTCCTGGACCCGGGGGCCGTTCTCCTGTCGCTGGATGCACTGGGGCTAAGCCCAGAGCAGCTAGGGGCCATCCGCGAGTTTCTCTCGCTTCCGTCCGGGATGTTGGTTTTGACGGGGCCGGTCGGTTCAGGGAAGACGACCTTGCTGTACTCAATGCTTGCTGAGCTGGATGCGAATGAGCTGAACATCACGACGGTCGAGGACCCGGTGGAGTACACGCTCCCGGGGCTGGCCCAGACGGGGGTCGATCCCCGGGCGGGGTTCGGCTTCTCGCGGGCTATCCGCCACCAACTCCGGTCGGACCCGGATGTGATGATGTGTGGGGAGATCCGCGACCTGGAGACCGCGGAGGTCCTGATGCAGGCGACACTCACCGGGCATCTAACGCTGACAACGCTGCATGCGGCGACAGCCCCCGATGTCTTCCGGCGATTACGAGACATGGGTGTCGAGCCGTTCATCATCGCCGACGCCCTGTGTCTGGTCTGTGCGACGCGTCTGGTGAGGGTTATCTGCGAGGCGTGCCGGGAGCCGTACGAGCCTGAAGACCTGGAGAAGGCATGGCTGCTGAGCCGGGGCGTGGACCCGACCGACCTGACCGTCTCCCGGGGCAAGGGGTGCGAGAAGTGCCGGCACACGGGTTACTGGGGCCGGACGGCGGTCTTCGAGTTCCTGACAGTGACTGACGAGCTACGGGATCTGATCGTGAAGCAGGCGGATGCGGATCAGATCCGCGAGACGCTTTCGTCGGCTGGCCACCTATCACTGGTGGACGACGGCATCGAGAAGATCCGATCCGGCATAACCACGGTGGCTGAGGTGAGGCGGGCCACCAAGGGGCTCTGAGCGGCGAGACGGGTCAAGAGCGACCATCTGTGTGTCAAACGGCGCTCCCCGTTGGCTGGGAGCGCCGTTGTCCTGCGTGGGTGCCGGTCAGCCGGATGCTATTCGCCGGCCCAGAGACCCTCCACGGTCTCACAGAGCAGGATGGCGAGTTCGGCCGTCGAGTCCACGATGACGTGGGCGAACTCCTCGCCCATGGCCGGGTCGCCCCAGGGCCCCTCCTCACGCTGCGTCTCGGCCAAGTAGTCGGCGACCGTTGAGGCGATTCGCTGGTAGTTGGCGTTCCCAGTCGCCTGATAGAGCAGGGCGGCGCCCCAGCCGAACCAGGCGCTCTGGAGCGTCGTGTAGCGGTCATCCCCGCATAGGTCGCAGAACTCCGTGTACTCGTGAGCGGCGTCCAGGTACTTCTTCTCTCCCGTGGCGAACCACAGGCGCGTCAGGAACGCCGTTGCCAGGCCGGGGATGAGGTAGTACTGGCCTGGCTTGGTCACGTCGATGACTCGCAGCAGCGCATCGCCCTCAGGGAAGTCGGTAATCAACTGCTCGCCCGTGTGTAGTGTGAAGTAGAGCCTCTTGCTCGCAACGGGCTGCTTCTGCCAGACTCTGGTCAGATGGTCCCCCACCGCGATTGCTTCGTCCAGATGGCCCGTGTAGAGACAGGCCATGCCGGCCATTCCGGTTGACATCAGGTCCTGCTCCCCGCTGAGGGACGCGTCGGGGCCCTGGGTAAGGAAGCCCCCGAATTCGGGGTGCTGCATCGTCAGGAGGAACTCGCTCCCCCGCAGAGACAGATCGAACTGGCCAAGACGCTGCGCGCCCGCAATAATCCACGAATTCGCGTAGTGGTAGTAGACCTCATGAGAGCCGATGCGCGGGTAATCGCCGCCGAAGTCACCCTCTTCGCTGAACGCATTTTCGCGAACCCAGGCCAGGAGACGCACGCCTTCGGCCGTGCGCCCGGCCAGACTCAAGGCGTAAGCCACCTTGTAGTAGACTCCCAGCCCCTGTTCGACGGGGGCGATGGAGCCATCCTCGCTTTGCTGTGTGAGCAGCCATTTGACGGCCCGAACGGCTGCCTGTCGGTAAGCCGGTATGTTCATGTGACCACCTCTTGAGGGCTCCCCGGGGAGTATGGCACAAACGGCCCCACAACCACGCTCGCGTTGGGGGAGTGAGTCTGGTCCATTTCGGCACCCGAGAACCGGAGTCCTTCCATTCACTCCGCGGGTTCCTGCGGGGCGACTTTGGTTCAGCGCTGGAAGGCCACGGTCACGATCTTCTTCGCGGCGGCCTCCACGCTCGCCACACCGTCAACCAACGCCAGCGGCTCCACCTCTTCCTCCGAGAGGGCGACCAGGGAGGCCCCGGTCGCCCCCCTCAGACCGATCCGCGCATTCAAGGCCTCGCTCGTCGGGTTGTGGACCCGTACGATCAGCCTGTCGTCGCGCTCGGCCTGCTTAACGCATGACAGCACAAGCACAGCCGGTTCGACAGTGAGCAGGCTCTCGCGCGGTCGCAAGGCGCCGCTGTGGGTGGCCGTCTGAGCCATCCTGACCGGGGCATTGTGCCTATGGGCTTCGGCTTGTACTTCCGCTTCCTGCCAACGGCCAGTGTAGGGCAGGACGGCATACCTGAACCTGTATGTGCCCTGGCATTGCGCTCCCGGGGTCTCGTTGTACTCCGCATCGCGGGCTCCGCCCTCCGCGCCTCCGCTAAGCCGCCCAACGCACCGCAGGAGGGTGATCGCAATCGTCCGGTCGGCGTCGGGCAACACCTCGTACTCCGGGAGGCCCTGATTGATCACCGCCAGTCCCGCTTCGTCATCTTCCACCGCCACGAACGCCTGTTGCGGTGAGAAGGTCGAGGCGCCCGTCCAATCCGGCGGCGGCTGGATAGGCCTGGTCACTACGTCGAACGCGCTCTCGGCATGCGCCACGTCGGTATCTCGACCGGAGGCGAATAGCGCCCGCAGCCGGTGGTCCCGCTCGTGGTTCGTCACCTCGGTCTCGATGTCCACGCGACGGCTGTTGCGCGTGACCGTGACCCGGGTCGTGATCGGGCACTTCACGGTGCGGTCGGCGCGGGCGCGACGATCAGCCGTGGCGCCCTCCGGAACCTGAAGATCCGTGTCGATCCGCAGCCTGCCGACCAGCGGACCGCAGGCCTCCAGACTCACAGTCGCCGGCTCTCCCGCATTGCTCACGGTCCGGTCCAGAGCCGGGGGGATGTAGCGGTACTCGTCACCCACATCGCCCCCGCTCTGGAAGAGGTTGCAGGGCGCGAACTCGAGGTCGTTCTCCAGGTCCACGACCGCCAAGGCACCGCCCGGCAGCACGATAACGTCGATCAGGCCGTTGCTCAGCGAGTTGCTGTCGGCCGACACACCCTCGACTGACAGCGGCGGCCCGTCGGCGGCTACAACATGGTGAGTATTCCACCCGCAGCCCGGCGCTTCGGCCTCGAAGGCGAGCCGGAAGCGCCTCAACTGACAGGGCCGGGGTAGCTCGTGTGGATCCAGGATGCGCTCCCAGATGTCGCGGGTCTCGATGTGCTGGCTGGGGATCTCCTCCCCGTCGGGAGCGACGATCTTCACGCGGCCGGGCGCCCCGTTCTCGATGGGGAAGTCGATGTCTGCCAACGCGACTTCTTCCCGCGCGCCACACAGCGGGTTGAAGGCAACCAGCGCCGCTCCTCCCTCAGGCAAGGTGCTGGTGTCCACCCGAGCAGCGACGGATGCCAGCGCCCGGTCGGCAACCAGTCGGGCGACCTCGTGGGACTGGAGAAACCGGGTCTCCATGTCCTGGTGGACCCGATCTACGGAGCAGCCGCAGATCGAGTCGTGAGGATGGTTCTGCAGCAGGAGCTTCCAGGCGTACGTCAGGAGGGCACTGTCGTCGCGGCCTCCCAGCCACCAGGCAAGGCTTCCCCAGCGCTCGCCCCATTGTTCGAGCTCTGTCTGGCAGCGCTCGTTGGCTTGCTTCAGGTACATCCGAGCCGAGAGCGTACCGGCGAGTATCTGACACCCGCGGTCCTCGCGGAACTCGCCTTCCCAGGTCTCGAGCTCGGGTGCGGCCTGGCGGAGAGCATCGATGAAGGTTTCCAGGCTGCCTTGGGCGATCTCCGTATCCTCGCCGAGTTCGCCGGACAGGCCGGCGAGAATGCCCGACAGATTCGGTTGGGCCTCCAGGTGGTCCACACCGTTCATGAGGAGCAGGTGGCGAGTGGTTACGACCGGCGCCATGCGGTCGATGATGGCCTTCGTGTAAGCGATGGCGTCGTCCGGATCGGCGGGGAAGTGCTGGGCGTTGTTGTACCAGAAGGCCAGATGATGGGTGAGCACCTCGGAGCCGTCCGGCGCGCGCCAGAGCAGCTCCATCTTCCGCCCCGGGGCGGCCAGCGAGTACCCGCGCCCGAAGATGGCATTGTCGATCCCGAAGCCCCGCAGGACCTGCGGCATCTGCCCCACATTGCCGAACTGGTCCGGCAGGTAGCCGATCTTGGTGACACGGCCGAATTCCTGGGCCATTTCGTGGCCGTATAGCAGGTTGCGAATGTGGGACTCGCCGCTGGTCAGGAACTCATCGTTGAGCAGGTACCACGGCCCGACCGCAAGGCGGCCACTCTCTATGTGGGCCTTCAGCCGCTGCTTGTTTTCCGGGCGGATCGCGAGGTAGTCGTCAAGCACGATGGTCTGACCGTCGAGGTGGAAGTGGCGGAAGTCCGGGTCGCGGTCAAGGAGTTCGAGCAGGTTGTCCATGAGGTCAACCAGCCGGGCCCGGAACTGCTCGAAGGTCAGATACCATTCCCGGTCCCAGTGGGTGTGACTGATGACGTGTAGCGTGTGACCGCGGTCGTTCTTCATGAAGGTGACTCTCCTTGGGGTTCGGGGCGCCAGAAAGCGCGGCAAGCGGAAGGCGCTGGGTTCAGCTGTCGGCCTGGTCGTTGTGGAGCGCGTAGATGCTTACGTCGAGCCGCCCCTCAGCCTTCTGCGCCTGCCGCCGCATGATAGCTTCGCGGTGAAGGCCTCGTTCAAGCAGGGCCTCTTCCTTCTCCGGTTGAGCGGTGTCGGCGAAGCACTGGATCTTGTCCGCCCGCTGAAGGTCCAGTTCCGCGAGCAGCCTCGGCGCCTCCTGCGTGAAATTCGGGTGGACGAAGAGGTCGAGGATCCAGGTCTGGCCGGGGAAGAGCTCGTTGCGCGAGAGGTAGGCATGCCCGACGACCGCCCCATCATCGGTTGCGAGGACCTTCACCTGCTCGACTTGCCCTTCGGTCATCTGGCGGCGCAGACCGATGTACTCACCCTCATAGCCCGACCGGCCCCATTGGCGGAAGTGGATGCTGCGCAGATACCACCCCTCCTCGATGCCGTAGAGCGCCTCAAGCAGGGCCCAGTCTTCCCACCGTGTGTCGCGCACCGTCACGGGACGGGAACGGAAGTACTCCTCGCGGAACGATCCGTCCGGGAACCACTCCATGGTGCCCGTATCGCGGTAGCCGACGAACCCGGCGGACTGGTAGATGTAGTAAGCCGGGCTCTGATAGCCGGTGTGGAGGTACGCGGCCCGTCCGCCCCGGGCTGCGAAGTCGGCGGCGTAGGCCCTGATGATGGCGGAGCAGATGCCCTGCCGGCGTCGCTCGGGGTTGGTGAAGACATGCTGCAAGATGCCAACCGGCCGCTCCAGCCCTTCCACACTGCTCGCGTTGCCGACGATCTCATCGCCCACGAGGCCGAGGTAGAAGTGTTGGCCGAGGCCTTCGAGCGGCGCTGCGAGGTTCTCGCGCATTGGCACTTGCCAGTCGGGGCCCTTGTGGGCCAGGAAAGGCAGAATCCGTTCGCGGAACTCCTCGTCGGGGCAGGTCACGCGGATGATGTCCATCGTTTCGCCGGTCTTGAGCTGGACGGAGCCAAGCTGCATCTTCACGGAGCGCGACCTCCTGTCGGGCCTGCGGGTCGCCTTGGGGCAACGCGCGGGAGGGAAGTGAATTCGGGGGCCAGCCTCCAGCCCCCTCCCGTAAAATAGCACTGTCCTATTTAAAAAATGGGACAGTCCTATTTTATGGCGGAGCCCCGTGCGGTCGCGGAGGGGAGTTCTGTCGGAGATCAAATGTGTTGGGCAAGGGGTCTGAGGTCGTCGAGGAGGTGCCTGGCGTGGGGGGAGACGATCGGCCAGGGCGCACACACCGAGACGCGACTGCGATAGCCGAACTCGGCCAGAGCTGAGACTGCCTCGTAACAGGTCGTCGTGTCGAAGTCGCCCCCAAACCTGCGAGGGAGGGGGAGATGAACGTGTTTGAGTGCCGGGCCGGCTGCAGCCATGTCCGCCGGGTCCTGGACCGCGCCGATGTCTGCAGCCACGCCAACTGCGGGGTGGCCAACCTCCTCTACCAGCACCCAGGTCTCCTCGATGCTCCGGGCGATGCCGTCCGCCTGGGAGTTGGGGCTCAAGGCGATGGCCACGCCGCTCGTGGCTGCCTCCTGGGCGAGTACGCCGACGGCGTTCATGGTATGCCGCCATGCCTCAGGGCGGTCTCTGAAGTCGGGCCACTGCTTGTGCGAAGGGACGGTCGCCACGATCGTCCGGCACCCGACGAGCGCAGCGCGGCGGAAGGTATCCCGCAGGCCGAGCGGCGGGTGGTTTGCGGGGGAGGGACCTGCGGGTTCCTCCGCCCACAGAAGCACATCGGGGATCCGAATGACCTCGGCAAAGAGCGGCTCGGCAAGCACGTCTCGGCGGGCACCCCGGAATGCTCCGTCATCAAGGGTCGGGTAGAGCACTTCGAGGCCTGTCTCACAGAAGTCGAAACCGACCTCCGCGAGCTCGGCCATGCTATCTACGTTGCAGACGCACCCAAACGTCATCTCGAACAAGTCCTCTCGCGGCCTACTTCCAGTGGCGCTTGCGGCGCCGGGCAGCGGTGCGACCTATCTCAAAGACCTTCAGACCTCCTCTTCGCCCTGAATACGTATCTGGCCTGCCGACGGCTCCCCAACCACGGCGTGATGGAACGCACACAGACAACGAGGCGACAGCCTCAACGCTGCCGCCTCCCCCCTCCAGCAGTGCGCTGTTGCAGCGGCTAATGCCTACTTGAAGCTCTCGATCGGCGCGCCCGAAACGAACTTGACATGCCCATCCAAGTACTGAACGAGGATCCCCTGGGCTTTCCCGCGCTTGTGGGGCCACGTCGGGCACTTCTTGCGGAACCAGTCGCTCAGCATCCAGCAGTCGGCGTCGCTGGCTTCGGTGAGTATGCGCGGGGGGAGCTGCTTCGCCCACGGATCCTGCAGCACCCAGGAGTAGTACTTGTACGTGATGCGGTAGGCCGCCCAGTTGGCGTCCGTGTTGATCACTGAGTCGGGCGGACCTTGATAGGCCGTGCTCTGGGCGCCTCCCTCCAGGGCTTGAGCGCTCGGGCAGTAGAACAGGTTCCGGTTCTTCACGTACGGGTACAGCCCGGTCACCAGCATCGGGTGCGGGTTGCCGATGTAGGCATCGAACGGAAACATCTCGTCATAGTCCTGCGCATACATGTGCAGCGCGAGCCCGAGCTGGCGGAGCTGACTCGAGCAAGACGCCTCCCGCGCCTTCTCGCGTGCTCTGGCAAAGACCGGGAACAGTATCGCCGCCAGAATCGCGATGATCGCGATGACCACCAGCAGCTCAATCAAGGTGAATCCGGAACTCGCCTTCCTCATGGTAGTGACTCCTTTCCGCCAGAGCCAGGGAATCTACCCCGGCGCGGTCTCCTGCTCCTCGAGCTGTGGCATCGGCTTCACCTGACGCCGGCGGAAGCTGATGGCGCCGCAGGTGCAGCCCGAGACGCAGTCCCCGCAGACGATGCAATCGGTTGTGCCCGGAACGGTATGTTGGACGCAGTCGCGAGGGTACTTGCCGCAGTTCTGGCACTTTGCTTCATCCCGCGAGAGCTCGATGATGCTGAGCTTGTTGAACAGCCCGAGAAGCGCCCCTAGGGGACAGGCGTAGCGGCACCAGGCCCGCATCAGGACGAGGGCTCCGACCAGCGCCCCGATCAGGATGAAGGCACGCACCGAGTAGGCGCCGACCCCCATCTGCCAGGCGGTTTTGACCGCATCGAGGTTGAACGCCGAAGCTGTGCGAACGACATAGGGGTGCCCGCGACCCTCAGGGTAGTTCAAAGCGAAGATCAGGTAGATCACCCCGACAAGGGCCGGCCACTTCAGGAGCTTGAGCCAGCGGTCTGCTTTGCCAAAGCCTCTGAGCCGCTCCAGTCTCGGCTTTGGGATGCGGCCGATGACTTCCTCGATGAACCCCATCGGGCAGGCCCAGCCGCAGAAGCCGCGGCCAATGACGAGGGAAGAGAGGCCAATGAGTGCCAGGAAGTAAGGCTGCAGCCAGGTGCCCGGGCAGCTTCGCAGGGGACACGACATGCAAGAGACAAACGGCACCCCGTAGGGACACCGAAGCCAGCCGATCGTCAGCCACTCGCCCGTCAGGACGAGGAAGCCAATCTGGGATGCCCTTCTCAGTAGCGTGATGCGTTCCATTCGATCTCCACTCAACGACTGGCGACCGGCTGCTTCCCGCCACCGGACAGCGCGCGCAGACGGGCTTGGGCCTTCTTGTGCCATTGTGTGTCGGGCCAGCGCTTCACGACCCGCTGGTACATCTCCCGCGCGAACTCGGGCCGGTCGGTGCGCTCAAGGCAGAGACCCGCCTTGAAGGTCGCGTTGGGCGGGATGGGGCTGTCGGGGTCGGGGGGAGCGGCGGCCGTAATGAGCTTCAGGTACTCCAGCAGCACCTCGTCGTCGTCAAAGAGCTCGGCCGCCAGGAACTCCTCGGCAATCATGAAGTGGAGCTGGGTCGAGCCCTTGGCTGGCTTCGGCGTCTTCGGGAGCTTCCCGCCGCTGCCTGAGCCCGGTTGCTTGGGTCCGTCCACGAAGGCGGTCTGGCCGGGGAGTTCGGCCAGGGCCTGGCCTGCCTTCGTCGCCCACGGACTGTCTGGGTAGTCCCTGCCGCAGAGGCGCCACTGAAGCGCCGCCGCGTCGGGCCGGTCAAGCGCCATACACGCAATGCCGGCGCAATACCGTGCCCGGGCCGCCAGGTCGGTGCCGGCTACCTTGCTGTAGGTGACCTTGATCAGTTCCTTGAGGGCGTACAGCGGCAGGCCGTGGTGGTAGAGGCGCATGCCGTAGGTGACGGTGCGGAGCGGGTGGGTGTCGAAGCTCTCGTGCCAGGGAGGCATGTCGGGCATCTCGGGGATCACACGCGCCCGCATGTCCCGCGCGATGTCCAGGGCTCTGCGTGCCCGACTCGCCGCCGCGCTGCCCGGGTACTGCACGATCGTCCGGTTCCATTGCTCGCGCGCGAGGTCGATACGTCCTATCGCCGCCTGGAACACGCCGACGTTGTACTCGGCATCGGCGGAGTACGGGCTCGGGTGGTGAAGTGTACTGACCTTCAGGGAATCGCGGACTGCGTATCGTGGATCGCCCGCGTGGAAGTGGTCTTCACCGAGGGTCAGCCACCGTTTGCCGCTCTTGGGCGGGTCGCTTTCGAGAATGATTGGCGGCTGCGAGCGGATGTGGAAGGGCACGAGCTCGGCTGGCGTTCGCCCGGGAGGCGGCAAGGAAGCCAGACCCTCGCGGGCCAGCCCGATCCAGTGCTCGTATGGTCTGCGCTCCAGGCCTTCGATGGGCTTCCCGACCTGGAGCACCCGGCTGTCGTACTCGATCGGCGGCTCGGGCGGGAACTCGCGGCAGAGGCGCTGCCAGTGATGTCGGGCGATGTCAGGCTTCTCTGCTTCGAGGGCGAGCCGCCCGAGCTGGTAGCGGGCCCGGGCACTCCAGTGGCTCGGGCCGCCGATGTGGATGACGATCAGGAAGCGCCGCCTGGCCTCGTCTTCCGCCCCGAACTTCGCCAGCAGCAGGCCCAGCCTGGTCAGCAGCCCCGCAAGGTCCTTCGGCACGCCGATCTTGAACATAGGCTTGAAGGGCTCGACCTTGGGGCTACACGCGGGCACATAGCCGTGTTTCTCCAGCAGGTCGGCGTTGGCGGGGTCGGTGAGCCCCTCGACGAACTGGCGGGCGAGTTGTGCTTTGTGGCCGGAGTTGAGGACGCCCGCGCACTGCGGCATTGAGGCGCGTCCCTTTTTCATCGCCACGAGGTGTTTGGACTCAACGGGAATGACTTTGAGCGGCTTGCCGAGGTACTGAGGGTAGGTGACAAGGGAGTGCGGGGCGACGGCGGCGTCGGCCTGTCCTGCGAGCAGCGGTTCGAGGAGGGTCATCCCGCACTTGCCGTTCTGGATGCTGTTACGCACCCAGGCGTCCATGATGCCCGGGAAGGACTGCCCGTCGAGCGACGACATCAGCAGGGCAGGGACCTTGCTTTTGGGGCGCATGGCGTGCGGCGTGGCGGATACGCGGATACCCTTGCGACCGACATCCTGCACACCCGCAATGCTGCCCGGATTGTCCTTCGGGACGACGACCACCAGCGGATCGACGGCAAAGAACGTGGGGTCGCCCGAGAGCTTGTCCTCTTTCTGCAGGGCAAGCCAGCCGGGTCCGGCTCGGCCGACGATGACGTCGGGCATCCGGTCGCCGTACGCTGCAATCTCAAGCAAGTACTGCACGGGTGCCCCGACGTAGTTGACGGCGCAGTCGTGTTCGCGTTCAAAGCG
>CBFDAZ010000090.1:0-11665 GCA_965602825.1 uncultured bacterium | reverse complement strand
GGATCACGATCGGTCGCTACGCCTTCATCGCCGCCGGGGCGGTGGTGGCCGCCGACGTGCCGGACTACGCCCTGATGGTGGGCGTGCCGGCTCGGCAGGCGGGCTGGATGAGCCGCCACGGGCACCGCCTGCGGGAGCCCGACGCCGAGGGGGTGATGACCTGCCCCGAGAGCGGCTACCGCTACCGGGAGGTCGAGCCCGGCGTGCTGCGGTGCCTCGACCTGGACGAGGAAGCCCCGCTGCCGCCGGAGTTGTCGGTGGGCAAGCGAACCTATGACGAGTTCAAGGATTGCCGGGACGGCTGACGCGCCGCGGCCGCGCGGGCCGGCCCAAGGCATCGCACGAAGGAACCACACGATGAACGTCCCCCTGCTCGACCTGAAGGCCCAGTACGCGACGTTGCGCGACGAGATGATGCCCGCCCTGGAGGCCGTGATGGAGAGCCAGTACTTCATCAACGGTCCGGCGGTGAAGGAGTTGGAGGCGGCCGTGGCCGAGTACAGCGGCTGCGCGGCCGCGGTGGGTGTCTCCAGCGGCACCGACGCGCTGATCGTCAGCCTCATGGCCCTGGGCATCGGCGAGGGCGCCCCGGCCTGCCGGGTGGGGCAGGCCTGCCCCGGTTGCGACGAGGTGATCACCACGCCGTACACGTTCTTCGCGACGGCGGGGAGCATCTGGCGTGTGGGGGCCAAGCCGGTCTTCGTGGACATCGAGCCGGAGACGTTCAACATCGACGCGTCACGGATCGAGGCGGCCGTCACGGAGCACACGAAGGCGATCCTGCCGGTCCACCTGTTCGGGCAGGTGGCCGACATGGAGCCGATCCTGGCGATCGCCGGCAGGCACGGCCTGGCGGTGATCGAGGACGGCGCCCAGGCCATCGGGGCGACGTACCGGGGCCGCAAGGCGGGCTCGATGGGCACGACGGGGTGCTTCAGCTTCTTCCCCAGCAAGAACCTGGGCGGCCTGGGGGACGGGGGGATGGTCACGACGCAGGACGAGGAGCTGGCCGACCGGCTGACGCAGTGCCGCAACCACGGCTCGAAGCCGAAGTACTACCACAAGTGGGTGGGGGGGAACTTCCGTCTGGACACGATCCAGGCGGCGGGCCTGCTGGTGAAGCTGGGGCATCTGGACGACTGGTCGGCCAAGCGCCGGGCCAACGCGGCCCGCTACGAGGAGTTGTTCGCCGACGTGGCGGAGGTCGTCACGCCGAAGGTTGCTGATGGCAACGTCAGCATTTACAACCAGTACGTGATCCGCGTTCCGCGTCGCGACGAGCTGCAGGCGCACCTGAAGGCTCAGGGCATCGGCACGGCGATCTACTACCCGCTGAGCCTCCACGAGCAGGCATGCTTCGCCGACCTGGGCCACAAGACAGGCGACTTTCCCGAGAGCGAGAAGGCCGCCGCGGAGACGCTGGCCATCCCGATCTACCCGGAACTGACCGACGAGCAGATCGTCCACGTGGCCGAGACCATCCAGGCGTTCCTGGCGTAGGCGGGTCCTCCGCTCCGGTCGCGGCGCGCGTGGCCGGAGGGCCCGGGGCGACGCTCCGGCGGGGGGGTGTCATCGATTGCGGTACAGGGACGGGTCGACGGCCGCGGCCATGGCGTCGACGTCCAGGCCGCCGTCGAGGAAGTCGCTGATGCGCTTGGCCTGCTCGCGCGGCTCGGCCAGCACGTCGCGGTAATGGACGTCGAGCAGCCGGAAGCACTCCTGCCGGCCCACCCACTGGTCGAACTCGGCGAGTTGGGTGCGGAACAGCTCGGCGATCTGCTCGTCGTCGTCGCCCCCGCGGCCGAGTCGATCCAGCATGATCTTCTGGGAGGCCAGCACCTCCTTGAGCCTCCGCCGCGTGAAGACGACGCGGTAGGGCCGGTCCTGCGGCAGGTCGTACAGCAGGCGGTAGACCATCTTGACGACCTTGCCGGCGGCCCCGTCCAGCCAGGAGGCATCTTCCCGGGTTTTCTTGACCGGCTCGAACTCGTAGTAGCCTCTTGGGTTATCCTCATCGGCCCGGCGGATGTTGTCGGTCAGGGCGGGCAGGCCGCCGGCCTCCAGCATCTGCATCATCATCGAGGTGCCGGAACGGGGCAGGCCCGAGACGATCGTCACGTAGCGGCGTTCCATTGGCTGATCTCGCTCTCGCTTCGTCCTTCGGCTGGCGGCAACGCCCTTCGTCACCGGAGGCCGGGAGCGTATTATAAAGGTCGGCCCTGCCGTTTCCAGCCCGGGGGGGCCGCTGCCGGGCGCCACCTCCACGGACGCGTGGCTTGGGACGTGCCCCCGGGTGCCCGGGGATGATCGCGGCACTGCGCCCGCCCGGCGCGGGAGGGGAGCGAACGAGAGGCCGTCTCAGGCGTACTGACAACGGGATGGGCGTGGAGTTTGGGCAAGCGCTACGCCGCGCCTGCCGATAACGTAGGATAACGTCCACGTGTGGGATGGCGAGGAGTCCTGCGCCGTCGCCGGCTTCGGCAAGAGGCCCGAACGGGCCCCGGTGCGGCGGGCTTCGGCTGCGCGGAAGGACGGGATCGACCGGTTGAGGCTGAACCGGTAGGCCATCCCAGGAGCTTGCGGCAGGGATGAAGGCATGAGAGTCGCGACACGAGCTGCTGTGATCATGGTCTCCCGCGGCCTGATGCAGCTCTGCACCATCATCCTGGCCGTGGTGCTGGTCCGTGTCATCAGCAAGGACCTCTACGGGACCTATCGCCAAGTCATCCTGCTGGTGGGCCTTGTGGAGGGCATCTTCCTGGCGAACATCGCGAGCTCCCTGTTCTACTTCCTTCCTGCCGGGGACCGGCAACGACGCCCCGTCGTTCTGGCACAGACCCTTCTGGTTTCGTTGGTGGTGGGAGGTCTGGCGGCGGTCGTGCTGCTGGTCGGGTCCGAGCCGATCAGCAGGCTGTTCGCCAGCAACGACCTGTTGGGCTCTTCGCTTCGGGTCTTCTGCCTGTATGTCGTGTTCCGCGCCGTGCTGTCCGTCGTGACGCCCTTCATGGTCTCGCTGGATCGCCCCGTTCGCGCGGGGATCTACGCGGTGGTGGGCACGGTCCTTCGGGTCGGGCTGACGACGTACGGATTCGTGACGGGGTGGTCCATCGAGGCAACGCTCCTTCTTGCCATGGCCGGCGAAGCGCTGCTCATGGTCGTGGCGGCCGTGGACATGTTCCGGCTGTGCCGGGGCGGGACCTGGGGCGTCGAGTTCTCGCTCCTGTGGGAGCAGGTCTCGTACGTCTGGCCGCTGTGCCTGACCTCGGGCATCGCCTTGCTGAGCCGCCGGCTCGACCAGGCCCTGATCTCCGCCACGTTCGAGACGTCGGACTACGCGGTCTACGCCTGCGGGGCGATGGAACTGCCCGTGATGAGTCTCGTGGTATCGAGCATCAGCACGGCGTTGATGCCGAGTCTGGTCGAGATGGGCCGGGAAGGCCGGATCCCCAATGCGCTGAGCCTCTGGCAGAACGGCGCCCGGAAGGCGGCGCTGGTCATCTTCCCGTGCTTCGCGTTCTGCCTGTTCCACGCCAGGGACATCATGGTCCTCCTGTACGGCGAGGGCTTCGCCAGGGCCGCCTGGCCCTTCGCGGTCTACCTCTTCCTCCTGCCTCTGCACATCACCATCTACGGGACCTTCTTCCGGGCGATGGGGGAAACGAGACCGATAACGGTTGCCGGGATCATCGCCCTGGTCAGCAACATCAGTATCAGTTCCTTTCTGATATGGCTTGGCCGCGGCTCCCTCCTGTCGTTCGTCGGACCCGCCGTTGGGACCGTGTGTTGCGCCGTGCTGAGCACTGCCTACAAGGCGCGGGTCATGAGTCGCCTTGCGCGTGTTCGCATGCTTAGGGTGCTACCCGTACGAGAACTGGCTTGTCTGATGAGCGTTTCCGTCGGCTCATGTGCCGTTTTCCTTATCCCTTCTCCTGTGGTCATGCCGAAGTGGGCCGTCTTGATCGCACATGCGGGAATGTACCTGGCGGCCGTCCTGGGGGTGCTGGTCGGCTTCAGAATGCTCCGGACAGACGAGTTAAGGCTTCTCGGCCCGGTCGGCGCGTGGATCGAGCGGCTGTATGCGAGGCGTGGAAGCTAGAGAGATGCAAGTGTTCCCGGCACCGACAGAACGGACCGATGGTGGGAGCAAGGGCGTCGCGGTCTTCTGCCGCGAAACGCTCTGGGACTCCCCTCTGCGCATCAGCACGAACTCCATCGCTCGCCAGTTCGCCAAGGACGGTTGGCGGGTCGGGTGGATCGTGGACCCGATCTGCCCCCTGGACTTCCGCCCGACGGCCAGCAGGACGCTGCGCGCGAGGGTTGGCCTGCACCGCTCGGGGGGGAGGTGGCATGGCCCCCGCGTCTTCGAGTACTGCCCGCTGTGCCTGGTGAGGGCGGGGAGGTTCTGGCCCCTGAACACGGTCGCAGCCATCCGCGGGAGTCTTCTCCTGACGATGCCACCGATCCCTGAGGTCCTGCGAAGGCGTGGTCTGTGGCCGGTGGACGTGCTGGTGATCGCCAGCCGCAGCGCGGCGTCCGCCCTGAGGGCCATCGCGGCGAAGCATGTGCTGTATCATGCGCACGACTTCTTCGCTGATCGGAAGTCGCGGAGAGAGCTTCCCGGAGAGATCGAGGCGGAACTGGTGGCCAGGGCGGACTTGGTCGTCGCCGCCCAGGAACTGCACCGCGAGAAGATCATCGAGCACTTCGGCGCGCGCCCCGAGGAGGTGGTGGTGGTTCCGTTCGCGTCAGATCCGGAGATGTTCGCACGGCAGCACGCCGAAGGCGAAGACTTGGCCGGTGTACCCCGGCCGAGGGTCGTGCTGCTTGGCACCCCGACCACCATGGACTTGGGCCTCATTGCCGGGTTGGCCGAGAGACGGAGCGATGTCAGCTTCGTGCATGTCGGTCCGGAGGACCCCGCCTGGGCGCGCGTGATAGGCGAGCGATCCCTGAAGAACCTGTACCTTCTCGGCCCGAAGGACTACGAGGTGCTGCCACACTATCTCCCGCACTGTGACGTGGGACTGGCGCCGTACCGCTCTGCGGACGTGGGGGCCCGGGTCGTGGGCGGTTTCTACATGAAGATCTACGATTACGCCGCGGCCGGACTGCCGATCGTGGTGACGGAGATGCCTGGGTACAGTGGCGTGAGGGCCTTCATGTTCTGCGCGAAGACGATCGAAGGTTTTTCGAACGCGCTCGACAGAGCTCTGGGCTACACCGGCGAGCAGTACCGTATGCTGAAGCGGTTCTCGCTGGAGGCCGGGTCTTGGACGGGGCGATACAAAGAAATCCTCCATCACATCGGTCGGCTCGCGCCCCGACGAAGCGGCGCGTCCGGGACGGCGCGGCCTCCGAAGGAGGCCTGAGCACGGCGGGCGGACCCGCTGATGGCGCGGATGGAGCAAAGGTGCTGGCGCGGAGATACAAATGGGATGTCGCGTGGTTGTCACCGGTGTGGGGTTCGAGAACAAGGGAGCCGAGGCGATGCTCCTAGCAGTCCGGGAGTATCTGGCCCAGCACCTTCCGCGGGCCTCGTGCTGCATGGTGGTTGCCACGGATTCCGATGCCGCGAAGGCGAGAGATCGGGGCATCTGCCCCATCCGTGTTACCGGGACATCTCTGCGGCGGCGTTGGGTGCTGTTGCTGGCCTTGCTTGGGATCAGAAGAAGAGCGCGCGTTACGGACGGCGATCTCGCGAAGGGACTGGACAGCATGTTCCCGGTGGTCGACGTGATCGTCGACGCGGGAGGGTATGTGAGTTCGGACCAGTGGGGCATTCGGCCAGCTCTGAGCCGCTTCTTCTGCTGTCTTCAGGCTCGAGCCCATCGCGTCCCGGTGCTCTTCCTGACGCAATCATGGGGTCCCTTCCGGGGCTTCTGGATCAGGCACTTGACGGCTTGGTCCGCCCGGCGGGCGGAGCTTGTCGTGGCGCGAGACGAGCTTTCGCTAGGGCACCTGAAGGGGCTGGGAGGGCTGGCGGAGGACAAGCTGCTCTGGGCCCCGGATCTCGCCCTCCCGATGGCCGCCAGCGGCTTGGACGCACAGTCATCCATCTTCCCGAAGTGCGGGATCCCCGCGGAGGCGAAGACGGTGATCGGCATGACGCCGAACATGAACTGCTACAAGCGATCGGAGGGCACGGGCACGGGCAACCGGTACGTGCGCCTGGCGACGCATGTGGCCCGCCACATCCTTGAAAGCACGGATGCGCATCTGCTCCTCATCCCTCACGAGATGCACGACCTGGCCAGGGATGACAGGCTGCTCATCCGGCTCATCCAGGAAGGGATAGGTGACCACGAACGCATGCACTGCCTCAGGGAAGACTTGGGCGCCCGTGACTTGAAGGCCGTGGTCGGCGCGCTCGACTTCCTGGTGGCGTCTCGGTACCATAGCGTGATTGCGGCGGTCTCGATGGGCACTCCGGTCCTGGTGATCGGCTGGGCGCACAAGTATGACGAGCTGCTGAGAGCGATTGGTCTCGACGAGTTGCTGGTGGACCACAGGAATGCGGATGTCACCGAAGCCGCGGCGCGATTCGACGAGGCCTTCGCTGGCCGGGAGAAGATACGCTCGGCGATGCGAAGCCGGGGACGGGCCGTCAAGAACGCGTCGCAGAAGCCCCTCGAGCTCGCCGTGGAGATCATCAGTCGGCTGCAGGCGCGGCGCCAGACGCGGAGCTAGCCAAGAGGCACCGGGCGTTGCCTGGCGTGGGGACGAACGGAAGCGGTCGACTTGGCATCGGCGGCGTCCGGCGAACCGAACTGGAAGGCAAGGCATTGAGACAGATCGGTCCCAGGAACTGATGGGTATCTGATATGGTCATGTTGATTTTCTTGCTCTTGTTGCTCACGCTCGTCTTTCCGTATCTGCGGATCATGGTGGCAGGCGCGCCCATCTACTTCGCCTATCCCGTCGTCTTCCTGCTGATCCTGACGATCCCCAAGAGGATCCATTACGTGGGGGCCGTCATGTCGCGCATGCGGGTCTGGTTCTGGCTCTTTCTCCTGGCGATCCTTCTCAGCATGGCCCATCAGATGCTCAGGGTCCGGGGCCCGCGCTTCTCCATCTACGCGATGCTTCAGCGGTACTTGACCATCCTGGCCCTTCCCGCCCTGATCGGCATCTGGGCCGTGAAGCGGGGGCTCTTCCGCAAGACGGTCAGCATCTGGTCCGTGCTGATTGCCGTCGTGGCGATCTGGGCGATCCTCCAGGTGATCCTTCCCGACGTGATGGACACGGTCGACCGGATCTACTACTTCAAGCTCGCGCGGATCACGGCCACGGAGGAGCTGCAGGGCCGGGCCGAATACGCGACGAGCAGGGGCATCGCGGGCGCGTGGAACGCCAATGTGGCCGGCCCCATCCTCCTGATATCGTTCCCGGTCCTCTTCGCCGGACTGCACACGCGCCGGCTGCGCACCGTGCTGATGATGCTGGTCGTCCTGGGAGGCATTGTCGCCACCGGCTCCCGCCAGTCGATGATCGGGTTGGTGTGGGTCTTCCTGGTGCTCCTGTGGCCCGAGCGGAGGCGCTTGAGGGCCCTCACCCACGTGCGATGGGCGGTCCCCGTCTTCCTGGGGACGGTTGCCTTGGGGGTGACGATGGCGGTTGTCTTCGGTTTCGGGTCGGCGCAGCTTGCCCGCCTGTCGCTTGACCGGCTCTGGTCGGGAGTCTTGGCGCGCTGGGACAACTACTCCGTCTTCGTGTCGGTCGCGGTGCGAAGTCCGGTGAGACTCATCCTCGGCGGGGGCCCCGACGCGGCGGCCGTCGCCGGACGCGTGGGGAACTGGGCGTGGGGGCAGGGATACGTCTCGAACTCGTGGCTGCTTCTGATCTTCGACTTCGGGGTGTTGGGATTCGCCGGTTTCCTGGGCATGTTCCTCGCCGCCTGGAGGACCTGCGGCGCCCGGTGGATCAGGGCAAGCCTCGCGGCGCTGGCGTGGGTGATGATGTGCGACAACGCGATGCACGCGACGTACTTCTGTCAAGCGATGGTGTCCCTTTGCCTTGCGATGGCCATCTTCGTGGGCTTCGAGGTCCGGGAGCAACTCGAGGCGGAGCCGCTGGCGATGGACGACCTGTACGATGAGCCGCCGACCCCACTCGGCTGGTCGCCCACGTGACTCGAAAGGATCCAGGCCCATGGGATACATCGCGTTCGACGGAACCTACCTGGAGGTCGATGCGACGGGCCAGAGCCGCGTCGGGCTCGAGCTCCTGCGCGCAGGCCGTGGCCTCGTCGGGTCTGGGCGGCTCATCGAGGACTTGAGGGTCGTCACGTTGTCCGGCCGTCTCGCGGAGGAATACGACGTAGGAGACTACCGCATCCTGCCCATGGGGAGCGGGCCTCACCTAGCCATCTACCTGAACGCGCTGAGGCTGTCGAACCTCGCGCGCCGCATCACGCCGCGTCCGGACGCCGTGTTCTGGCTGACGCCCGAGCGGTTCGGGGGCGACATCTCCGGCATGAGGCAGGTGGTGATGGTCCACGACCTGGCATCGATCCGGAACCCTCGGCTCTACCCGCGCCGGTCGAGGTGGCTGAGGCAGGCCTCGTTGGGGCGGATCCGTGGCAGCCGATGTCGCGTCGTGGCCATCTCGGAAGCGACACGTCGGGACCTGGTGCACGTCGGGCGCATCTCCCCTGGCCGGATCACCGTGGTGCATCACGGCGTAAGTCCGCGGTTTCGCGTCCTGAAGGATGGGAAGCTCCTTCAGGACACGGCCGGGAGGTTCGGCCTGGAATCCAAGCGGTTTGCCCTGTTCGTCGGCCGGGTCGGGCCACGGAAGAACGTGCCGGGACTGCTTCGCCTGTTCCAGAGGGCCCGGGGAATGCTCCGGGAGGATCTCTGGCTGGCGATGGTCGGTCCGAGAGGACTGGACGTGATGGCCCTCGCGCGCGAGGCCGGACTGACGGCGGAGGATGCCGCCCATATCCTCGTGCTTGGCCGGGTGAGCGAGGACGAGCTGGTCGCCATCTACAACCTCGCGTGGGTGCTGGTGTTCCCGACGTACTACGAGGGATTCGGCCTGCCGGTCCTGGAGGCGATGGCGTGCGGGACACCGGTGCTCTCTTCTGATTGTTCGAGCATTCCCGAGATCGCGGCGGACGCCGGCCTGCTGTTCGATCCCTCGCAGACAGACGACTGGGTGGATGGGCTGGTCACGCTGGAGCGAAGTGCGTCGCTCCACTCTGAGCTTCGCGACAAAGGTCTTCGCAGGGCTCGCGAGTTTTCCTGGACCCGGTCCGCGGAGGCGATCTTCCGGGAGCTCACGGCTCAGGAGACCGATTGACCATGCTTTCCGCTGTGAGGTGTCTCCAGCGATGATCGGCCACGATGAGGCCAACATGCCGCCGCAAACGGGACCGACATCTCGGAAGGTCCTCGCCGTCGTCACCGGCATGCCGGCCGACCGGCACGGGGGAGGCTTGCACGTCCACTTGTCCTTCGGGCGGGTTGTGGACGCGCTGGCGGTCCTGGTCGGCGTGCTGGCGGCCCTGGCCGGGAGCAGGGGGATACACCAGCGGGTCCCTCTCATGGTCGTCGCCGTTGTGGCGACGTACGTCGGGTCCTTGATTCTCGTGGAAGCCAATGTCCTGCCGGAGCAGTCGCAGGAGCGCCTCGCCCGGTTCCTTCACCTGGGCGCCGGAACCGCAGGGGGCGGCAGGGACCGGCTGTTTGCTCGCCAAGACACCTGGGTGCTCGGCCTGAGGGGCTACGTCAAGTCGGGGCTGGTCGGCACCGGGTTCGGCGCCACCGGGTCGGCCAATCAGGTCCTCGTCGGGTCGTACCACGGCATCCACAGCAACGTCTTGGGCTCGCCGACGGAGTGGAACCCGGTGAGGTTCTTGTTGTTCGCGGGCCTCCACTTGGCGCTGGTGCGCGCAATGCTTGGGATGCGCGATGTGCGACTTGGCGGACTTGCCTTTATCGTGGTGGCCAGCTGCCTTGTCCTTGGGGCTGCTCACACGTCGTACGTGACGAAATGGTTCTGGCTTCCGATGTTGTTAATCATGTGCATGCTCGGGTACGATGCCATAGGCTCCCACTCAGGATGGACCCCCGAAGAGGAGAACTGGCGCGAAGCCCTGCCCCCTGGAGGCGCCGGAACCCAATGACTCGTTCGCGCTCCCGAGCCCTGGGATTCGTTTGCGGGGCGCCTGCTGTGATGACCCGGCATTGGGTGTCCATGCACGCCGCGACGGGGCGGGTGGCGGACGAGTTGTCACGCCACTACGACGTGAACTACCTCAGCGTGCCGATCAAGGCCGTCGAGGAGGACAGGCGCCCCGAGTACGCGCTGGACCCCACGCGTTTCAAGATCGTCCCACAGCCCTACTTCGAGTCGTCCCTGGGGGCAATACCGCGCGCAAGGGGGATTGTGAAAGCCTACTTCCGCCTGTGCCGCGCCTGCCGTGGGGAGGACGTGTTCGTTCGGGGAATGACACCCTATATTGGGGCGCTGTACGCGGCGGCGGCGTGGCACCGCTGCAACGTCTGCCATTGGATCGTCGGGGATCCGATCACGCTGCTGCGCACCCATCGCAGGCGGGGGACGGTCTATGACTTTCTGGCAATGGCGTACTCCTACGTGGACTGGATAGCCGCCCGGGTGGGCCGATGGCTGGCCGACGGTGCCTTCATCTGTAACGGCGAGGCGCTCGGCAGGGCCTACCGTTCGCCGAGGACGTTCGCGACGGTATCGAGCACGATCCGGGAAGACGAGTTCTACGAGCGGGAGGATACCTGTCAGGCGGACCCCGTCCGGATTCTGTACGTCGGGTATGTCCGCCCAGAGAAGGGCCTTCAGTATCTCTTCCAGGCGGCGGCCAAGCTCAAGACTCCCCGGACGTGGGACCTGGTCATCGTCGGCTCGTGGCAGAAGTACCCGGCCTACAAGCGCGTTTTGGATCAGACGGCCTGCGTTTGTGGGATCGCGGACCGCATCCGGTGGGAGGGTCACGTGGTCCTTGGGCCCAAGCTGCTGAACTACATGCGCACGTGCGATCTGCTGGTACTCCCGACTCTTTCCGAAGGAACCCCACACGTTCTCGTTGAGGCGCGGGCCAACGGCCTGCCCGTAGTGTCGACGACCGTCGGCGGGGTTCCGACGGTCATCGAGAATGGCATCGATGGCCTGCTGGTGCCTCCGAAGCGCTGCGAGCCGTTGGCCCGGGCCCTCGACCGGGTTATTGCGGACGGGGAGCTTCGGCGATCGCTCATGTGCAACGGTCTTGTCCGGGCCCGCGAGCAGACGGTCGACAGGTTCATCGAGCGTGTTCTGGACGTCATGGCAGGCAAGCGGGGGTCGGTCGCATGATGCGCGTGATCAAGTACGCCTGGTTCTTCTTCATCATGGCGGCCACGGGCTGGCTGCCGGACTTCAAGCACATCATGCGGGTGAGGGGGTTCCTGGTGAAGTGCTGCTTCAAGCGGTGCGGGAGCGATTTCCAGATCGCGTCGCACGCCATGATCGTCCATACGTCGAGCGTGTCGATCGGCGATCACGTGTACATCGCCTACGGGAGCTGGATCCAGGGCTATGGCGGCGTGACGCTCGACGATGAGGTGATGCTGGGGCCCTACACGGTCCTGGCCTCGTCCAACCATGGGAAGAAGGACGGCTCCTACCGATTCGGTGCTAGCCGGGATGCGCC
>CBFDAZ010000089.1:0-11676 GCA_965602825.1 uncultured bacterium | reverse complement strand
GAGGGAGACGAAATGGAGAAACTGGCCATTGACGGCGGCCCCAAGGCCATCACCCACTCGTTTGCCGGCGGCAAGAAGTGGGGCTATGCAGAGCTCCGAGAGGTCATCGACGTATTCGAGTCGGGGCAGTACTACCGATACGGCGGCTCGAAGGTCCAGGACTTCGAGAAGGCGTTCCGCCGCGCCTACGGAGCGCGGCACGCGGTCGCCAGCACATCGGGCACCGCATCAATCCACGTTGCCCTGGGAATGCTGAACCCGGAGCCGGGGAGCGAGATCATCACCGGCCCGATAACCGACCTCGGCTCGATTGTGCCGATCCTCTACCAGCAGTGCATCCCGGTCTTCGCCGACAGCGACCCGGAGACGTTCTGCATGGAGCCGAAGGAGATCGAGCGCCTGATCTCGCCCCGTACAGCGGCCATCATGCCCGTCCACCTGTTCGGGAATCCGTGCGATATGGACGCGATCATGCCCATCGCGGAGAAACACAAGATCCCCGTCATCGAGGATTCCTCGCAGGCCCACTACACCACGTACAAGGGCCGCCTGTGCGGCACGATCGGCGACATCGGCGCCTTCTCCCTCCAGGCGAGCAAGCATATCACCACCGGCGAAGGCGGTATGACGATCACCAACCGCCGCTCCTGGGCGAAGCGCGGCGCTCTCTTCGCGGACAAGGGCTGGGCGCGTGGTGGCTGGGGCGCAAGAGCGTATCAGTTCCTCGGTCTCAACTACCGCATGACCGAGCTCCAGGGAGCGGTTGGCTGCGCGCAGATCCGCAAGCTCGAAGCCGTCACCTCGGCCCGCAACCGGAACGGCGACCTGTTGACCGAGCTGATCGCCGATGCGCCCGGCATCCGGCCACAGAAGGTCACCGAAGGCGGCCGGCACACGTACTGGCTCTATGGAATGGTCGTCGAGCCCGACGCCAAGTACAGTCCCGGCGACTTCGCCGCCGCCATGCGGGCCGAGGGGTTGGGAGTCGGCGTGGGATACATCGGCGAGCCCATCTTCCTGTGTGCGGGGGCTCTGACGCACAAGGATACGCTCGGCAAGTCGGGGTTGCCTTTCACGCTGCCCGGTGTCCCCGAGATCTCCTACGATGAGACGATGTGTCCGAAGACCCAGGACCTGCTGAACCGGATGCTCACCCTGGGCATCAGCGAGTTCTACACCGAACACGACGTTCAGGCCATCGGGCGCGCGATACGAAAGGTCGCCCAGGGCCTCAGCAAGAAGAAGCGGCGACGCTCTCGGAAGTAGAGAACGCGGGAGGATCGAAGCCCATGGTCAAGGCGACGTTCACTGCGCCATACGAGATCACGATCGAGGAGGCGCCGGTGCCCGACCCGGCACCGGGCGAGGCGCTGGTCAAGGTGACGGCGTGCGGAATCTGCGGGACGGACCTGAAGATCAACGAAGGGCATTACCTGGGCAGCCTGCCGATGACGCCGGGCCACGAGTTCGCCGGTGTGGTCGAAGCGCTCGGCGAGGGCGTGACGCACCTCTCGCCGGGCGACAGGGTCGCCGTCAACCCCAATCTGCCCTGCCATCGCTGCACGTTCTGCCGGCGCGGCACACCGCACCTGTGCGAGAATGCGCAGGCCGTGGGCGTCACGCGGCCCGGAGGCTTTGCCGAGTACTGCTCGGCGCCTGCGGGTCTCCTCGTGCCGGTGCCCGGCGACCTGCCACTGCGCCTCGCGGCGATGATGGAGCCCGTCTCATGCTGTCTGCATGGGATCGACCTTGCAGGGATCGAGCCCGGCGATGAAGTCATCCTCCTGGGCGGCGGGAGTATCGGCCTGATCCTGATGCAACTGGCTCGCGCCGCGGGCGCGACGTTCACCGCCATCAGCGAACCACGACCCGAGAAGCGCGAGCTGGCTGTGAACCTCGGCGCGGACGTAGCCGTAGAGCCGAGCGAGATCGGCGAGGTTGCCGCATCGCTGCCCGGCGGAGGGGCGCGGGTCGTCATCGAGTGCGCGGGTCTGACCGGAGTCGCAAAGCAAACGCTGGAACTGGTCCGCTCGGGGGGGACGGTGCTGCTGTTCGGCGTCTGTCCGCCGGAGGAGACGATCGACGTCGAGCCATACGAGATCTTCCATCGGGAGATCACGATCCGGGGCTGCTATACGAACCCGTTCACCGATACGCGGTCACTATCCCTACTTGAGAGCGGGCGCGTGATCGTGGAGCCGCTGATCTCCCACGCCTTCCCCATCGAGAAGGTGGCCGAGGGCATCGAAGCCGTCCGCGAGGGAGCCACCATCAAGGCGCAAGTGGTGCCCGGATAGGCTTCGTACCGCGGCCCTCACCAATCCTCCGCCGTGAATCCCGCCCGGCGTTCCTCGCCGGGATCGTAGGCGCAGGTGACGATGTGGAGGTCAGTCACTGCGTCCGGTGGGATGTTGACCTGGACGATGCTGCCCGGATTCCGGTAGACCACATAGCCGTCGGTCGGTGACTCCTCGATGGGGTGCCCGTTGAGGCGCAGGTGCGTGATCTTCGCCTTGCGGTAGGGGATGAGGAGGCGGATGGCGAGCCCATTCTCGATGGGTGAGGCGCCCTCGGCCTTACCCGCACCCGAGCACTCAGCATTCACCGCGGGCGTTGTGTCCACGAAGCGCGCGATCTCCTCGGCATCGAAGTCCGGGTTGCCTTTGAGAGTCTCGGCAATCGACTCGATCCGCTTGTCGGCCAAGAGCGACGCGCCCTCAGGTGTCGTTGCGCAGAAGGCCATCATCGTGCCCCGCGGCTCCGGATGAGCGCAGCCATAGCGGAGTTGGGGCAGCTTGCGCCACAGCTCAACACGGCTCTTGCGCCGCTTCTGGGCTGTGTCGCCCCAGGCGGCGACCGCCATAGAGGTCCAACAGGCGATCTGATTGGCCGGGTAGCCCGGGTAGCATTCGCCGCGCCACTTCTCGTTGCCGATCTCGAGCAGGCGCTTCAGCCGGATGACGATACTCTCCTCGAACCCACCCTCCATCGTAAGCGGGATGGAGTGGTAGTTGAAGTAGGAAAAGACGCAGTCGTTGACGCCGGGATGTTGCAGATAGAAGTGGTGCTCGGCGCCCGGCACCGGGGCAGTTGCCCGAATCTGGCCGGCGCTCTGCTCGCCCATCGTGATCAGGAAGCCGGCCTTCTCGGCCGCCTCGTTCATGAGCTGGGGAATCTCCGGGATGTAGGAGCGGCACAGTCCCGCAGCCCACGACATCCCCGTGCTCTCCCACATCGTGGACTCGTCCATCCAGACGCCGTGGACATCGACGTGGACGTCCGGCTGATAGGCGTCCATCACGCTCTTCAGCGCCACGGCCTCGGGGTTCTTCTCGGGGTTGATGACCCCGTTCCAGTCCCAGCAGCCGAAGTACGGATTGCCACCGAGCGTGTTGCCGACGCGCTGCCTTGCATAGCCGTCCGGATCGAGGCAGGGCATGATGAGCACGATCTGCTTCTTGCGGATCTCTCGCGCCTTCGAGTCATCGCCGATCAGCCACTTCGTCAGACGGAGAAGGCCGGTGCAGGCGTTCAGCTCGCCGCCGGCGTGGCAGGCAGTCAGCAGGGCGACCTGTTTGTCTTCATCGGGTACACGGTAATCCGTAACCCGGCAGACGGGAAGCGGCCGATCCTCGGCGGTCCGACCGGTGATCTCGACCTTCAGCGCGTCGGGATGCTTCGCGGCCCAGTCGTTCAGGCCGGTCTCGATCTCGTCGGGCGAGGGATGGGGGAGGTGCTTGTAGACGGGTTTGGCGGAAGCTGAGTTGATGGCGCATAGGAGCAGAGCCGCAGCAAGCAGCAAGGCGGACGAGGTGGTGTCGGCAAGTGACATGGGGCGCTCCCTTCGGTACGCGGGCGTGTGATGGGCTGACGGGCAGGGCTTGACGAAGAGGGGACGCTCTTCCTGGCTGAGGCCACCGAGAGGCTGGCGCCGACGTGGATGCCGTCGGCTTGGATGCCGCTACGTCCCCGCCTCGTACGCCTCGAAATCCAGCGTCGTCCCGAGGTCCATTCCCGTCGGCAGGACCGTGGAAACGACCAGCAGCATGCTCTCATGGTGGACGGTGTTCGGCCCGCGCGGGAACTGGAACATCTCGCCCAGAAGGGGAATGCCGCTGAGCACGGGCACCGCGAGGTCCGGGCGCGGTTGGGCCGTCCGCAGCCTGAGGCTCGACAACCCAAACACGTCCAGGGAGTCAACATAGACCTTCGTATCGGCCTTGTGCTGCGCAACCCGGCTCAAGGGTACGACCTCGGCCCTCGCCCCTGCGGTCTCCACGCCACGGTCTTCATGGTTCACCCTGAGGCAGATCTCCAGCTCGGCCGACCCGCCGCCGGGCAGGACGTGCGGCGTCACGGTCAACTCGGCGCCACTGGTGAGGACCGACCAGACTTCCGGGCTCTCCCGCAGCGTAGCTTCCAGCATGCCGGGGAACTGCCCACCGGCGACCATGGTGCTGAGCTCCGGTTGCGGCTGTGCGCCCACATCGAAGTAGCTTACGGCACTGCCGACCACCTCGGCCTGTGTCCCCGAGAGCACGCTGATCGAGGTCTGGCCGGCCTCCGCCAGACCGCCGCGTCCGCCCTGGCTCGCTAGCCGGCGCAGTTCGCCGACCAGGGGACGCAGGAAGAGGCGTTGGATGTCCTCCGCGAGCGCGCGTTCGGCCCCCTGCAGCACCCGCCTGGCGTCCGCCGCCCTTCTGCCCAGCCGGTCGGGAGGGAGCGACCGCCAGTCTCTGGCGTTCGTCTTCCAGTCAAGTAGGAACCCGCTCAGCGTGACCTGGGCGACATCGACCTCCCCCTCGTCCCGGAAGGTCTCGAGCAGCCTTTCCGGCAGCAGCGCGTCGGCGGCCGTGCCGGCAGCGCTTTGCGGCTGACCCGCGCCGTCTTCGCCGGCTGGGAGTGCCCCCTGCAGTGATGCGAGCAGCGCGACGAGGCGTCCATCGTCGCCGTCATTGTCGCTTTCCATCAGGCGGCGCCAGGTTGCCAACGAACTGGGGTCTGCCTCGGCCAGCCAGCTAACCAGGTGGCGTCGGAGGTCCCCCTCGAGCGTCTCTCTAACGCTTCCGCCACGTGGCCTGAGCAGTATGAGTGTTGCGAGCGTCTCGGTCAGCGATAGCGGGTGAACGCCCCTGGCCGACGGCACCACGGCCACGCGCTGCGTACCGGTTGGCCTGATCCCCATGGCGATGTCAGGGATCTCGACGTTCATCTTGGGGGACTCAAGAAGCTCAGAGCCATCCGGTTGACCGACTGCCATCCGGCTCAACAGGCCCGCCGTGCCGCCCCATCCAGCGGGGCCTGGCGCCCCTTCCTGTGGCGCGCGGTGCCCCATTGCCTCGGCCTCTCGGGGGGGCGCACCCGTGGGGCTGCTGTCCGCGCCGTCAAACAGGCCGAAGACCGGGTAATCAGGTGTCTGGTTCCTGCGCTGTTCCTCGAGAGCGCAGTTCTCGAGTTGGTCCAGATAGCCACGGATCAGGTCAGCCACTGTGCGGATGCATTCATCGGCCTGCTTGGCGCGGTCCGCAACGCGGTCGGCGTTGCTGCCGCTGATCTGGAAGGCCCAGATGTCCAGGCGCACCTCCGGATGGGGGACGTCGATGGCAGCGATCACCCGCCGAAGATCATCGACCTGTGAGCGCGGGCCGTATAGCACCAGCGCGGGCCGCGCGTCGCGTGCGCTGGTGGTCGTGATTGAGACCTCGTCGAGAGCGCTTGCCGACCGCGTCAACTCCGCCAGGATGCTGTTGACGGAGTCTGCATCTCGCACGTAGTAGAGCGGCACCATCTCGCACGTGTGTCGCTCGGCGACCAGTCCCATGTCTGCCAGAACCGACTCGATGCGGTCCAAAGCCCCCGACTCCCCCTGCAACAATAGCTTCGTCCCGATGATCTGATGGTCGACGGGGAATGTCTCCGTGAGCGAGCCAAGCAGCGCCTCAGTGTCGGCTCGGGCGGCCTCCGAGGGATCGAGGAGATCCAGCGTCCGAACGTCGAGTCCCTGCAACGAGCCGGGCGGCTCGACGAGATCGCCGGGCAGGGGGAATTCCTCGAACTGGCCCTGAGAGGGCGCAAGGAGGTGTACGAGTAAGAGGAGCAGGCACGCCGGGCCCAGAGCTGCGCGACGAGCCTGCGGGCGCTTTCGCCGGATCATGGTATCCCCCCAGAGCCGGGTGACTTGAGCGAACTTCGCCTTGCGCTATTGCCGCTCGGCACATGCGTGGAGTTCGGCGCGTCGCCGGTCATTCCTCGTTGTGACGCCCTTACGCCGCGGGGCACAGGCGATGAGCAGTGCTATTGCCCGCAGAGCGTCTGGCGCGTCACCCAGCGGACCGCTGAAGGGTCACGACCTCCTGCCGATGCTCCTCCAGCAGCCGTTGAGGTCCACCTTCGCTGAAGAGAATCCGCCCTTTGGCGCTGACCGTCGCCTGCGGCGCACAGTCGGGGAAATAGGGGTCGGCGTGGATACACGAAAGCTCGCCGTTCGTGATCAGGAACCTGGCGCCCTGCCAGGTGACGCCTATGGTGCGCGTGCCACTGCCATTCACCAGGCCGATGAGCGGCAGGTGGGCTTCGGTCAGCCCGTCAGTCGGCATTCCGTTGCCACGCACGGGCACGTACCGCTTGAGGCCGTCCCAGACGCCGACCTTCGCGAGTTCCGTCAGCGGCTTCATCTTCCCGTCCACGGGCACGATGACCCGGGCCAGGTCCTCGCTCCCGAAGTCCTCAACTCGCTGGGACGCCAGGCAGACCTGGGCCCGCAAGTCCGTGAGTGGCTCCTCCGTCCGGTTCTCGACCGCCAACTCCAGGTCCACTCCACCATCGCCAACCTCCGCCCGTGCACGCAGCACATACTCCTCGCCGAGATTGTGCTCGTAGCGCACCAGACGGCCCGGCACGATCTCCCGCACGTCGGGTTGCTGCTCCTGAGGATACTCCGCGTCCACCTTGACCCAGTTCTGGCCGGTGAAGGTGGTTTCCTGGCCGGTGAACAGGTTCTCCGGCAGCATCAGGTTCGAGGCGCCGCCGCTGTCCCAGGGATGGTGCACGGTCACGCTGGCGGTCGGGCGGTCGGGGAAGTAGGCAGGGACAACCCGCAGCCCGGGCGGACGCGGCTGTTCCGCCAGCAGGCTGTCCAGCGCCGCCTGCATGTCGTTGGGTCTGAAGCCACCCGGCCCGGGGCCGCCCTTGTAGGCGATGTTGCCATCCATATCGACAACGTAGAGCCGGTCCGGCCACGACGAGTACGCCTGCTCGACGGCGTTGTCCATGCCATCGATGACCATCGGCATGGACAGGTCCAGATCCTCGCGGCAGGACTGGGCGACGTGCGTGCGTTGGCCGAAGTCGGTTGGCTGCTTGAAGATGATCTCGTCCCGGAGATTCGCGCCCATCTGCCAGCCATCCTCGGGGTGTGCCTCGCGGATGTAGACGAGCAGGAAGGCCACGTCATCGCGGTAATCGATGTACATCTGCTCCAAGGCGCCAGACTGACGCCTGAAGGGTGGTCACGTGTAGCTGCCAAAGATCAACGCGACGGGGCACTCTCCCCGGTAGCTGGAGAGCGTCACCTCCGCCGACCCGTCCAGCGTCTTCAGCGTGAAGTCCGGGGCCGGATCACCTACCTTGAGCGACCCCTTTCTGGGCGCCTGTCTTCCCTGGCTGTGTCCTGGGGAGAGTGTGGTGGTGAACGCGATACCTGCGCAGAGACACACCAACACGGCTGCTGCGCCGATCAGGCGGCTCGTGGCCAAGGCGCACCTCCTTCGAGTAGACGGGAGTCTGTGTCACCAGACACGCACTTGGTGACACGCTGGTGCATCTTCATCGCCTCCGGGTGCCGCAGCGTGGCTCAAGAACTCGACATCCATGCCATACGGCGGCGATGCCAACGCGTCGGCACGCCACCTGAAGGGCATACGGACCGACTCGCGAGTTCGCAGGCCCTTGCATGGCGGTCTCCGCTGAGCTTCTATACCGGCGCGCTGAGGATATCGCGAACCATCGCGGCATCCTCTTCGACCATATCGTCCTTGTCGCCCCGGTGTATGCCGACATTGACGACATCGGTGGGCTTGATCTCCTCGAAGGCGTACTCGAAGGCCATTCGCGGATCGATCCGTCCTGAGCCCATGATCTTGTAGGCGATGCAAGGCTTCTGGATTCGGCGGATGCACTCGGTGGCCGGCCCGATGTCGGCGAGTCTGAACTTCAGGCCCTTCCCGGAATGCAGGCTGCCGCAGTTGAAGAAACACACGGAGTAGAAATCGGCGATGCCGAGACTGTCCGCCCAATAGTGCACGTCGGGGTGATGTCCTCCCACGCCTACGGGGATGTCCTTGGACCGCGCGTGATCGACCCAGGAACGCAGAGTCTCCTCGTCTCGCCTGGCGTACAGCTCATCGACCTGTCCGCCATGGAAGAACAGGGCCTTGCAGCCTAGCTCAGCCACATTGTCTACGGCCTCGATCATGTCGGCCTTCCGACGGTTGACCTGGGCGATCCACTGCAACGCCCCGCCTGCGCCCAGGTACTGCTCCACGGCCTCCAGGACGTGCGGAGTCTCGTTGTTCGTGATCATCGTGTTGATGCCTGCCGCCTCGGCCCGGTGCCAGGTCTCGATGATGCGCTCGACCGTGTAGTACGCCAGCATCTCCTGATTGCGCTCTGGGCTCTGGTGGCTGAAGCCGCCGAAGGGATTGGCGCCGATGATGAGACGTGTTACGCGCAGACCACAGAAGTCAACCGTTGGCAGCATGAATGAAAGGTCCTTTCCCAAGGCTCGTGCATGTGGGGACCGGCTGGCGTGTAGGGCATCCGTTCCGCGATTTCCGTCCGGGTCTTCCTCGTCAGGTCAGAGAAGCTGGCTGACCAGCGGCCGATCCGCACCATGGCGTGAGCGGACTCTGCGGGTTTTTGGGTCGCGTTGTCAAGATGCCGGCCCGGCGGCTCGGAAAGCTATTCTACCTGGATCTCACCCCACGGAGCAACAGGCGGTTTCCCGAACGAGACGGCTGGCTTCCAAGAGGAATCGTCGAAGCCAACATCGGCCCAGTCCGGCGGCGCCTCGCGGGCGGCCAGCCAGTCCGAGCTTGAGTCAATGCTCGCCTTCCGGCCACCAACGGCTATCTCGCCGGTGACGAGTACTCCCGCCGGGCCGTCTTGGTTCTCGGCCTCGACCGCGATCACGTTCCGCCCTCGCGCCAGGAACCGAGCAATCGGGGTGCGCTGGGCCCTCTCCCAGCCCTGCCCGCGGGCGACCTCTCGCCCGTTGACGAACAGCACGAACCGGTTGTCGGCAGCAATCCGCAGGAACGCTCGCGACGGCTTGCCCGCCAGCTCGAAGGGGTACCGCACGTAGACTGTCTCGTCCTCTCGGGGCGCCGATGAACCCCAGATCCACTCGGCGTTGCACTCAGGCCCCGTCGCCTGCAGCGGGGGGAAGCCGGGAACCGTGTCGGGCGGCTCAGCGAAGACGACACCCTCGCCCTCAGGGCACTCCCTCTCCCACACGAAGCGGTATCCCGGCGTCCGCGAAGTCAGGCGGACGGAGGTCGGCGTGACCCGGATGTCGAGCGTCAGGCCACGGTAGGAGACGTTGCGCACGCCGAGCCAGGGCACGCTCGACGGGAGTTGCGGGCGGACGTGCAGCCCGTCGGCTCGGGGCTGGACACCCATCAGCCCATAGAGGAACCACGTTGGCACAAGGCCGCTCTCGGGGAACGGGATATCGACGCCGACCCAGCCGGCGTTCACCCGTTGAGGGAGCTCTCCCCGGTACAGCGGCGCCCCGCCGCAGAGGCGGTCGGGCTCCCGGTACCGCCCGAGGATATCGGTCCATCGCTGCCAGGCGTTGTCGGGGCCGAGGAGGTGCGTGCGAGCCATCAGGTCGTAGAAGGAGGTGTAGAGGATCGCGCCGCCGTCCTGGCACTGTTCGCCGAAATCCGTGCCGCGCCAGCCGAAGTGCCACCATGGTTCGACCGGCCCGGGCGGATCGTTCCATTCCTCATCGCCGCCCCACTTGGGGTTGTGAATGGTGGTCGCGCGCGGGGCAAAGACCCACTTGCTGTAGGTGTCCGCCTCCCCGCTCGACGTTGGCTCCGTCTCCATCCAGTGGTAGATGCGCCGCGCCTGCTCCTCATCGGCCAGGCCGTAGGCCATCGCCTCCAGATTCACGAAGGTGAAGCCGTAGTCGTGGGGCTCGCCGTCGATGTCGATACAGCCGATGTACCGACCCTTCGCCTCATCCCAGAACGTCGCGTTGTAGGCCTGCTTCGTGCGCTCGGCCAGCCGGCGATAGGTCCTCGGGCTTCGCCCCGGGCTCTCGGTCTCAACTCCGCCCACCTCGTCAATGAGCTCCTCGAGCTGCGCCATCGCCTCCAGCGAGGCGAAGTAGATGGCGTTCGCATACGCATCGAGGTGGCCGAAGGGCAGGATGTCCCAGTAGTTGTTGCCGACGCCTTCGTGCCTGCCGTTTACGTCCTTGCTGGCGGCAACAATGAGCCCATCTTCCCCGTCGAGCGTGGTCAGTTGGTAGTGCATCGCCCTCCGCAGCCGTTCGGCCTGCGAACGGAGGAACTCCGCATCGTGGGTCCAGCAGACGTAGCGCCACGCGCCCAGGATGAATCGGGCGTTCGTGTCGAAGTGCCGCGTATCGTACTTCCTGGGATCGGGGAACGGCCACCCGGGGGCCGAGCCCCAGGTGTGGACGTAGCCCTCGTCATCGACCACCAGCGCCTCAATGCCCCGCTTCTCTCCCTCGCGGAGCGGCCCGGCGAACCAGAAGCGGATCAGGGCCGACCACTCCGCCCATGGCGCCGGGCCCGAGGTCGCCGGGTAGCTGAAAGCGCGTTCGTAGAAGAGCCGATTGAGGTCGCTCGTGAGGGCCGGATCGGGAGTCTGGAACGCCGGCCATTCCTCAGGCACGCTGTCGCGTCGAGGGAGGAGGCTGACTTCGACGGCCGTCGCATGGCGCCCGTCGTCCTCTGTCGTTGGTGCACTGCCGAAGGCGAGGTGGAGCTCGTCGTCGGTCATGTTCCAGCTCAACGACATGCTGTTGCCGGTGAACCGGAGATCGTGATTATCGGTCCCCTCCGCCTCAATCCAGTTGGCGCCCGAGAACGTCAGGTGCCCCCCGATCTTGCTGCGCTTGAGCTGCTCGACAGGCATGTAGCGCTGGTTGTCGGTGAAGAACCGGCAGAAGGGCACCGCTTCCTTCGAGACGTCATACCCGTCGTGCTCCCAGAAGGTGACCCACCGCAAGGGCCACTGCCGCGCCTTCTCGCCGGCCGCGGGGGTCACGCGAAGCTGCAGGCTGAGAGTACCGCGGCGCAACGCCACGGCCAGCTCTGCCGAGCCGACGGTCCGCTCGCCCGTGACCTGGATCGTCCGGTCCCAGCCCTCGACCGGGCTTCCGTCGACGTGGGCCTGCCCGCCTGCCAGCCGATCGTCGTCGATCGACCACCAGCCAATCGAGCCGCGGGGCTCCGACAGCTCAACATAGTAGGCCCCGGCCGGCTGGGGCTCGAAGGTCAGTGCCTGCCACGAATTGTCTCCCACGCTCTCCAGCTCGCGGGAAGCAACGACCGCGCCCTTGGGACCGTCCCGGAGCAGCCGGAGGGTGGCGCCGGAACCGGAGGTGTTCCAGGTCGGCAGCTTCACACTGACCGAGGAGAA
>CBFDAZ010000088.1:0-11706 GCA_965602825.1 uncultured bacterium | reverse complement strand
CTAGCGAAGTCTAATCGAGGTCCCGGCATCGGATGACTGGTAAGCGGCCTCGATGATCTGGACCGCCGCCAGGCCATCCTCACCCGTGATCTCGGGCGGACGGCCATCGATGATACTCCCGACGAACTCGCGCGCCTGCGCGGCGAAGGTCTGGTTGCGCGCATCCGGTTCCTGGCTTTGGTCGTAGACCAGCTCCCATTCGCCCCTTGGCTGACGGGCGATCCGCAGCTTACCGTAGGTGCGGCAGTCGATGATGCCCTCGGTGCCGACCAATTCAGCGCCACAGACCATGTTGGGGAAGCCGGGCGGGGGCGTGCACTGACTCCACCAGAAGCTGGCCACCCCGCCGCCAGCGAACTGAAGCTGCATCATGCCGGCCGTGTCGAGCGCAGCGTCAGTCCGGAATTGCAGGTCAGTGGCGAAGACCACTTCGCACTCTGCATCGAACCACCAGCGCAGCCGATCGATCACGTGGCAGCCGTAGCCGATCAGGAGCCCCCGGCCGGTCAAGGTGGGATCGGTATGCCAGCCACCGGTTTCCCCCTGGAGGCTGCCGGCCGTCACCAGCGTGTCCCGTACCATCTGCAGCTCGCCGATCGCGCCGTCCTGGATCAGCGACTTGGTGAGCCGCCCGGCCGACCAGTAGCGATGGCTGTGCGCCACCATGAAGGTGACGTTAGCCTGCTCCGCCGCCTCGATCATCCGCCGACAGGCCTCGACCGAGACGTCCATCGGCTTCTCGACCATGACGTCTTTGCCGGCCCTCAGACAGGGCAAGGCGTGGGCGGCGTGGAGTGTGTGAGGGGTCGCAACGACAACGGCGTCGACGTCATCTCGATCCGCCATCGCACCCGCAGATTCGACCCAGATCAGATTGTGGCTGTCCGCCTTCTTGGCCGCACGCGAGCCGCAGCCGACGGCGACAACCTCTACCTCCGGCAACGCACTGAACGCACGGAAGTGGGTATCGAACATGTTCCCTGCGCCCAGTATCCCGATGCGCAACTGGGTCATGCATGAACGCCTCCGTAAGCCCCGGGTTGAGGTCGGAGGCGAACCAAGGGAACGCGGACTTCAGCGGCCAGCGGAAATCATGGGATTGGGTCAGTTGTGTGCGTCGCCCCCGACAAGCACATGGGCCGTTCGCCAAGAATCGGCCCGGCACCTCCGCAACCCGGTCTGCCGGGCGCAGCGGCGTTCGTTGCTTGCTGTTCGGTGGGGCCAATCGCCGGACGGAGCGGCGCTGAGGGGCGGGCTACTCGGCTGAACCGGGCGGCTCGTCTTCCCCTTCGGCGAGGGCGCGTGCCGTTCTCTCAAGCATCTGCTGCCATTCCGGCTCCTGCACGGCGTAGCGGGGGTCGTACCAGACGAGCTTCAGCTCGCTCTTCATCGCCCGGAAGTTGTTGGAGACGGCCGAGACGCTCACCTCGTAGAGACCGGCCACCTGCTTGGCGCTCTCGGGGCGGAAGTGCATCCAACACATGGCGTAGTCCACCGCCGCGGCGAAGACGGCTGGCTTGCGGAAGGTCGGGCGAACGATCCGCAGTGCGTCGCGGAACAGGCGCTGGGCGCCAAGAACAGCTTGAGCCTCAAAGCCCCGAGCCAGCATCTGCAGCGTGAAGGTGGCCAGGGCGATCTGCTGCCGCTGTTCGGGAGAGGGCCGTGAGGGCGTGGGTGAGGCCATGGCCTGCGCGATCTCAGCAGCAGGGAAGTCCAGGCCGATGGCATCGGCCGTGCGCCCAACCGCATCGAGGTAGCTGAGGGCCGCCGCCCTTTCCTGAGGTCCGGCGGCGTAGAGCTCCTGCGGCGTTCGGTTGGCCAGGAGCGGGACCGGAACGTAGGGCAGAACCGACGTCAGGGCCTGTACCGTTGACAGGGCCAGGTCCCACTGAGCAACGACGGCGTCCTGCTCCTCGCGGGAGGACAGGTTCATCGGACGCCCGAGTTGGGCGAGCGTCCGCCTTGCGAGACAGCACAGCACCGCGGGCAGCCCGCTGCCACAGGTGCACGGGTCGCCGGCGGTTGAGCCGCTGAGTGGCAGTTGAGGATCTTGCATGGGAGTTCGCAAGGGGAGTTCGTGATGAACCCGGCATAGTCCTCTCTACAAAGGGTAGTAGACCCCGTGCGACGAAGAAGACAGTAGGCCTCTGGGGTGGTGGGTCGGTAATGGGCACTTCGACCAGACAACGGTCTCCCCGAACTCCGGAATGGGAACGGGTCAACCGTCTGTACGACGATCCCCCAGCTTCCGCAGGCGTGATCGTCTCGGCCATCGTTGATGCTCTGGAGCCGAGCACCCGGGCGAGCATGGCCGATGCTGCGGTCACCCGCTGCATGGCGACTCTAACGGATGCGGCCGCCGGTCTGCTGGACCCCTCTGACCTCTCGATCGATCCCTCGCTGTCCGCCGCCGTCGATCTGGCGGCAGCCTTGAGAGCCTCGGCGGAACGGGACATCGCCCGGGCGCACCTCGGCTCCCGCTTCGGTGAGATCGCTCTGGACGCGCTCTCATCCGCTGCCCTGGAGGCCGTCCGCGACGCCGAAGACTCGGCTCATGTGGTGCGTGCAACCCTCGCCCGCTATGCCGAAGAGCGCCGCCTCTCGGAACTGGTCAGGGTCTTCCTGTCTCATGATGTCGCCTATGCCTTCAAGTACTTCGTGGAACGAGACACGCCCGCGCACGTGGGCGGCCCGCGTCTGAGAACTGCCGCGGACGCCAACCGATTGGCCGATGGGATCGCCGACGTGTGTCGCCGGACTACATCCGGACTGGATCTGGGGCACCTCGAAGGTGACCTGCGACGAGCCACCAGCGAGGCGACCGGACGGGGGCATCCCCTCTATCAGAGCGCATTCAAGCGGGCTCTGGCGGACAGCCTCAAGGCCTTCGAAGGAAGCTCATGACCGCGGCCCGCCGTACGGTTGCTCTCCTCACCGATCCTCCGGACGACGTGTGTGCCCGAGGGCCTGAGGGTCAGGACTTCGACCTGCTGATTGACCTCCGCGCTCCGGGCCGGAACTTCGCGCTCGATACTGGCCGGTTCGCCCGGCAACTGCGCGGCACCATCCCACCTCGCCTGCGGGACCTGATCGAGATCGCCGCGACGGTCTATGCAGCCGACCTCGCCCTGAAGCGCGGGCAGAACGAGCAATGGGTCCGCTCCGTCTTTTGCCGGATCCCCGTTCGAGAGGCCGACTTCTGGCGCAGCGTCGAGCCACAGCTTGCGGAGTTCCTCTATGTCCTGTCCCACGACAACTTCGGGTTCGAGTTCCGCGCCCGTGCGGAACGGGCCGAAGGACCGCCTGACATACCGCCGAGCAGTGCGCTGCAAGGCTTCGATTGCGTCGCTCTGTTCTCGGGGGGAATCGACTCGTTCTCCGGAGCCACAGCGCTCTTGGCCACCGACCGCACCCCGCTGTTCGTGGCTCACCGGCCGCAGAACGCGCTGGTCGCGGCCGCCCAGGAGCACGTTCGGCAGTGTCTGGAGACGCGCTTCGGCCGGAAGATCGAGGTCATCGTGAATCGCTCGGGGCCCGTCCGGCCCGAGGGCGCCGCCCAACCGTTCCCGCCTCCTGAAGCCCGGGAAACCTCGCAGCGCACGCGCTCGTTCCTGTACCTGTCGCTGGCCGCCGTGGCGTGCCGGGCAGCCGGCGTTCGCCAACTGATCTGCCCGGAGAACGGTGTCCTGGCGATCAATCCACCGTTGACCGAGGCCAGAGTCGGCGGCAACTCCACCGCCGGGGCGCGACCGCGGGCGCTGGCACGCTTCGCAGGCCTGCTCGAGGCGCTCGGCTTGTCGGTCGAGGTGCAGAACCCGTTCATCTACCAGACGAAGGGGCAACTGGTCCGCGATGTGCTCCGGCCACACTTCTCGGCGAAACAGATCCAGGGGACGGTCTCGTGCTGGATGGCCGGCAGGGCATCGAGGCCGTGTGGCGGGTGTGTTCCATGCCTGGTGCGAGCGGTCGCGATGCAAGCTGCCGGCTTGCCTCCTGAGGCTCACGTTGCCGACCCGTTGGGGCCAGAGCAGATGACGGGACGAGATACCGATGCTCGCGCCAACCTCGTTGACCTCATCAGCCTCGCGCGGAGGGTCTCCCGGCTAACCGACGCAGCGCTTCTCAGAGAATACCCGGTTCTGCTGGACCTTCCGCCGACCGCAGACCTCGGTGAGGTGGCCGGCATGCTCCGCCGCTTCGCGGACGAGGTGCACCAGGCAACGAGTTCCCTCGAGATCGCCCGGGCCTGACCGCGCGCGTGCCTATAGACGCTGGGCGTACATCCGGTACTCGATCACCGGCTCGAAGCCGGCCCTCTCGTAGACCCGGCGGGCGGGAGCGTGACCTTCGTTCAGCCCGGTCCCGACCGCGGCGTACACCATGCCCGCCTCGCGCATCAGCGATAGCACGTGCTCGACCTGCCTTGTGCCGATACCGCGGCCCTGGTACTCTGGGGCGGTTCCGTTGTAGTGAATGACCCCCACCTGCCGAAGCCGGTCGGTGGTGTAGGCGATGAAGCCGACGACGAGGCCGTCAACCTCGGTGACCAACGTGCTCCCGATCTCCTCCCACAAGCGCGACATGACCTTCGGCACGAGCCAGCGATCCCATCGCTGCTCCCCGATGGCACCGTACTTCTCCTCCAAAGTCCAATCGGACCCGATGCCCCAGATCAGGCTGACGATTTCCTGTATCCGGGGCATGTCTTCCGGCTGGGCCTGGCGAATTCGCTCCGACATCATCGGCCCTCCTGCGAGGTCATTTCAACGCGCGTTCGGCGGCCGTTCCGACCCGACCTCCGGTGTGGCTTTCGACACGGCAAGGAGGCTCTCATGTCCGACAGACCGCTGATGTACTTCGGGGGCGGCTGTGTTCTTGTGGTCGGCGTCATACTGATTCTGATGGGCCTGGTGTTCATCATCGGTTCCCAGGGGAAGATCGGCACGGCCGCCACAGGCATCCTGATGCTGGTCCTCGGCGTAGTGGGGGCGATACTCACGATCCGCAAAATGGGGCAGCTCATGGGTCGCTCTCCCGACAGCATCGATGAGCGGGTTCTGAAGCTCGCAGCGATGTCGGGGGGCGAGGTGACTGCCGGCGAGGCGACGGGGGCCCTGACGATCTCCGTCGATGAGGCGCAAGCGTCGCTCGACCGGCTGGTCGGCAAGGGGATGGCTGAACTGAAAGTCAGGGACGAGACGGTGTATTACATCTTTGCCGGGATCGCGGAGGCGCGGAGGGTCAAGAAGTGCGCCTACTGCGGCAATGAATACGCGGTGCGTGATCCCCGCCGGACGTGCCCGTCGTGCGGGGGCAACCTTGAGGTCGTGGACGCCACCGACTAGCCCGCATCATCCACGATGCAGTGTGGTCCGAGCCCCCCACAGCAGCGGGGAGGGCGTTCCCGACCTGCATCCGTAGTCCCGAGGTCGGGCTATCAGCAGCACAGTGTGCTTCACGGCAAGCACCGACTCCGAAACAGAGTTTTCTGCCGGAAGGGCGCGGGAAACCGGCTCCTTTTCAAAAGAGCGGGTTGCCCGCGACGTTCGTCGTGAATAGACCGCGCTAGGCGACTGCCACGCATTTTGGCCCGATACCCGAAGTGTGCTCTTCGTCACATTAGCGAAACATACCCGCCGCGCAGTCGTTTCTGGTAATACAGCTCGATCAGGCTGAAGCCTCAGTGCTCGCCCCTTGGTGGTTTTTCCGAACAGGACAGCCGGGGGATGGGCGGCCACCACCGACCTGGGCGTCCAGGGAACCGCGCCCAGGTTGGTGGTGGTTTCTTTTTCTGGCCTGCTTCACGCGCGCCCGACGCAAAGCCCCCCTGTCGTGTCGCCTCGGTAGAGAGACCCTTGCTGGTCGCCGCTCGCGGGGACTCGCCAGCACATCTCCTGCCTTGATGACCCCTTGTCGCCCCCTGCCCAACCTCCCGAATCTCTCGACCAATCGGCGCCGAGGTTAAACTACGCACCTCGGTGGCGCGTCTCGGTTAGTTGTGATAGGCGTCGTATGCCCGGAGGTGTTACCCGATCCTGTCCCGATGGCGAAAGGAGAGACACAGCATGAAGGCATGGGAGACAGGTTCCAGTACGCGTGTCGTGTGGGGCTTGGTGTTCGTGACGGCACTTGTGGCGGGCTGGTTGGGCGCTGCGCACGGGGCCGATGATGAGTCGCTGACGTCCACGCTTCGCACCGGCGTAAAGCAGGTGGCGGTGTTCAAGAACGGGTACGGGCTCTTCTTCAGGGAGGGCAAGGCACGTCCGATGGAAGGCTGGCTGCACGCGGACCACTTGCCCTACGCCTCGCTGGGGACCATGTGGATCTACTCGCTCGGCAAGCAGGACGTCGTGGATCGAGTCATCTCCGCCAAGCAGACTAAGCTGAGCTTCGACGACGGCGACGGCCTGGCGAGGCTCCTTGCGGAACGCACCGGCTCCCGTCTGGCCCTGATGACGGTTGACGGGAAGCAGCACGACGGCAAACTGACCGCGCTGACCGAGGGCATGGCGCTATTGGAGGGTGACGGAGCCCTGATGGCCGTCAAGCTCGATGCCGTTGAGCACGCCACGCTCGTGGACTTGCCGCTGCGCATCAAGGTCACCACCGACAACGAAGTCGACATCGCAATGACCTACCTGCAGACCGGCATCCGTTGGCTGCCAAGCTACGCGATCCGCCTGAGCGACGACGGCAAGGCGCAGCTCACTCTGCGCGCCAGTCTGGTGAACGATGCCGAGGACCTGGAGAACAGCTCCGTTCACTTCGTGGTCGGCGTACCGAGCTTCGCCTTCCAGGGAGAGGTCGATCCGCTGGCCTTGAATCGAGTCGCAGCGGCCATCCAGCCGCGATTCACCGTGTCGGCAGCCCGGGGGCAGGCCAGGGTTGATGCAGAAGCCCAACGCGTGGCCCGCGAAGCGGAGGCGCCGCCGCCGGGTCTGCGAGACCTGCCCGACCTGCCGGGCGAGGATGTCGGCGAACTCTACATGTACGAGCTGAAGGACGTTGACCTGAAGGTCGGTGAAGTCGGCATGCTCACCGTGTTCTCAGCAACCGCACCGTACAAGCAAGCCTACGAGTGGAATGCGGACACCGAGGACGTATGGCAGTGTGTCGAGCTGACCAACAACACCGCCATGCCCTGGACCACCGGGCCGGCCGCCGTCTACTCCGACTGGCGGATGCTCGGGCAGGACACCCTCAACTACACGCCGCCAAAGGCCAAGAAGCGGGTCAAGGTCACCATCACGCGTAACATCGGGGTCAGCCAGACCGAGGAGGAGATCGACCGCCAGCACAAGGCCATCCGCCGCGACGGGTACGAGTGGGACCTGGTGACCCTGAAAGCCGATCTCGCGATGGCCAACTACCAGAAGCAGAAAGCTGATACCATCGTCACCAAAACCCTCACCGGCGAGCTGGTGGAGGCCAGCGACGAGCCCGAAGTCACTCACGCCAGCGAGCTGCTGCAGAAGTTCAACCCAACCAGCCTCCTCAAGTGGAATGTCACTGTGGCACCGGGTGAGACGAAGACGCTGACCTACACGTACAAGGTCTACGTGCACTGACGCCCTGTCGGTCGTTGGTCCGGACAGTACGACGCGGTACTGAAAAGCGATGCTAGCCAAGTGATCCCCGGTCTCCGCGCCGGGGAACGCGAGTCGTCCCGTACGACAGGCGTCCCGCCTGTCACGGTCGCGAAGCGACCGCAAGGACGCCAGGTCGCGCAGGTCGATCAGCGAGGCAATCCGGTCTGCTTCGCGCTAGATGAAGTAGGGAACCAGATCGCCGAGATCGACGTAGGGGACGGCAGGAGAGGGGAACGGCGGGAGCCAAGAGTCAGAAGACAGCGGACGGGCCGCCCCCTGGGATCGATGTCATTCATCGCCGATCTGGAGAGGCAACTCGGTCGCGTGGTACGGCCGCAGAAGCCCGGGTCACCTACTGGCAGTACAGCCCGGGAAGGAACCTCACTCGCCGGGAGTACGTGGGCGATAGGGCCACGAGAAATGGGTATGCTGTCCCCGGATTCCGGTAAGCAACCAATACATGCCTGTCAACCAATGGGGAATGCCAGGTGAACACACGTACGACACCAAGCTGCATGGCGGCTCCTGTGCTGCTTCTCGCCGCGTTATGGCTCCCTCGCTCGGCTTGCAGTCACCCCGTCCATCAGCCTCGGCTGAGTACGCAGGCACAGGAGGAGGTAGAGAAGGCCCGATCCTGCCTCACAGCGGACCCCGACGACTTCCCTACCGCCATGAACTACGTCTGGTGGTTGACTGCCGCAGGCCACCTGGATGAGGCGGAGCGGATGTGCAGGGAGGCGGTGGCGCTTCCGTGGGCGGACCCCGGTGAGGTCAGTTTCGCCCTGGCCGAGGTAGCGTTGGCTGAGGGGGATGCCGCCGCGGCCATCGACGCCATGCGGGAAGCCGTGAGACAGACCGTGACCATGGAGGCCTTCGGTCGACTCAGCGAGCGGCTGGGCGACGTCGAGTCGTACTACCACAACCGCCGCGAGGCCCAACAGGGGTACCGGGACTCTCTTGTCGGCCTGCGGCTCAACCTTGGTAGAAACGACGCCGTTCGCAGGATCTGCAAGCTGGCCTCAAGCGGCAGATCGCGAGATTGTTCGCTATTGCTTGCCGTGGCAAGCATCCTCAGCTACGGGGATGGCCTCTCGAAGGCTCATCGACTGCAGGCCCTTGAGGCGGTTGAGCCGGCCTATGAGGAGTTCCCCCTCCTGCAACTGGTTCTGGCTCACGAGCTGCAAGTGGCAGGCGACGAGCCGGCAGCACTGGCGGCCGCTCAGCGGGCGGTGGAGCTGGACCCGACCAGCCCTGCCGCACGACGCACGCTGGGAGAGCGCCTCGAGCAGCAACTCGACATCCCGAGGGCCATCGAGCAGTATGAAGCAATGGCGGCCGTTGCGCCCCAATTCGCCGACGTTTCCGCTGCGGCCCATCTCCGGCTCTCAGACCTCTACAAAGAGATGGGCCGCATGGATGCGGCCCTGCAGAGCTACATGGCTGCGTTGGCACCCCTCGGGGCGGGAGTTCCCTGGCGGCTGGAACGCCTGGCCTCCCTGGCACTGATGGCCCATGACCCACAGAAGGCCATGGCGTTCATCGACGCTCACCGAGAGCAGCTTCCGGGTGTGGAAGTTGAGGAGGGCGGTCCCGTAGTGGAGGATTGGCGCACCATCACCGGTGTTCGCGCAGCGCTCTACGCGGCCATGCGGGACCCGGAGTCGATGCGGACCGTCCTTCTTGAAGGTGCAGAGAGAGAACAGCAAGAGGGCGAGCCTGCTCCCGAGCAGGACGACTCCTTCGAGCGGCTCCTACACCTGCCACCGCCGGCAGCGTCGAGGTGGCTGATATCCCGGTTCGCGTCCGATTAGTCGCTGGCCGTCGGGAGCATGGCCTCGCAGGGGCGAAGCCGCCCAAATCAGGGGACATTCATGATCGGTACTTGTCAAGGGGGAAGTGGAGATTTCCCCTTGGTTGGGGTTCGGGTCCCCTCCGGGTAGCATGCCAGACGGCGTGTTGGTGACGCGCGATTCGTCGTTTTGGGTCGGTAGGTCCGCGGTCGGACAGACGACGTGCTTCGGCTACGACCTCGCCCCGCGTCGGGTGAGCCAGAGAGATCCGCATGGCCGGGTCACCTACTGGCAGTACAGCCTGGGCGGTAACCTGACCCGTCGGCAGCAGATGGGCGATGGCGCCACGAGAGATGGGTATGCTGTTCCCCGATTTGGTGGACGTCTTCAAGGGGACGGGCGTCGGCCGCTACCGGGGCTGTCGGTCATCTCAGGCAATGGGGTCGCTCCGGCCCTTCGGCGAGGTGAGTTCGTCTCACCCGTCCCAACCCGGGATGGGGCCCCGGCAGTCCCCTCACAACTCCTCCTTCTGCACCAACTCGAGCGGCTCACCATCGAGATCGGTGATACGAACGTAGACCTGCCACCCGAGGGTGTAGTTGCCCACTTTGACCAGGACCCGATTGGTTCCCTGTCTGAGGTGGACTTCCACCTTGTCCCCGCTACCCCCCATCATGCGGTGGCCCGGGTATGCATAGACCTCCTCGCCGTTCAGCCAGATCATCTCGTTGTCGTCGCTCCGCGTCTCGATGAGAGCGGCTCCCTCATCGTCCACGGTCACCTCGGCGTAGAGGTAAGCAGTCACCTTCTGGTTAGGGGTAATGAGCGCCGCAAGATCGACGATGCCCGAGGGGTGCGTCGTGTGATGCTCCGTCCACGATAGCGCGCCTGCGTCCCCCCTGACGATGCCTCTGAGGTCTATCCGGTCTTCGGGCGGGTGCCTCCTGTCTATCTCCGGCCCGGAAAATGGCCCGATGATCCACCAGGTGGTAATGAACCCGGCCTGTCTTCCCGGGTCGATATCGACACCCAGTTCGGAGAGCGCGCCATAGAGCTCGGCGAGCACGTCGTCCGGTGGGCGCATGGCGATCACCCTCACCAGCATCTCGATCGCCCGAGCTTCCTGGCCAGCGTGGGCCCGAGAGCGGGCCACCTTGACGTATGCGCTCCAGGCTTCTCGCTCCAAGGAACTGCTCAGCCTGCGCGGTTCCGTCTCGCCCGGCAGGGCGCCCCGGCCGGCGACGGCTAGCGCGGTCATCACCTTGGCTCGATCCTCGTCGGTGGTGCTGACCTCAAGGGCGCGGGCATACTGCCGCATCGCCGCCTCGCGGCCCGCGCGCCAGAGTGCATCGCCGATCTTCAGGTAGTGCTCGGCCCCGTCCGTCGCGGCCCGGCCCGGGTCCGCGACCATGGCGGCGACTCCGAGGGACAAGTACGCGTCAAACACGGCGCGACGTTCGGCCTCCGCGCCCTGGTTCAGCATCGAGGCGAGAGCCGGCGCGGCTTGCGGGTCGCCGAGTCGGCCGACAGCACGGACGGCCGCGAGCCGGAGCGCCTCATCGGTGGCCTCAAGCTCCGGGATGACCACGGCGGCCGCAGCCGGGTCACCCCGGTCCGCGAGCGCGTTGATGATGCTGACCCGCGAGCTGCGCCGGACGTTTGGCAAGGCACGGCAGAGGGCCTGCAAGGCACCAGGGCTCGGGTTGGCGGCAAGCGCGCGGCTGGCCTCGTCAACCAAGCCCCGGCGTTGGAGACAGGCGGCGAGGGGTCGGACTACCTCCTCCCCGCCGCACACCCCCAGTTCCGCGATCACGATCTCCTTCGCACGATTGGGTGCGTCGCCACGCAGGTACTCAGCGAGCGAAGCGATGAACGTAGCACGCCGGGACTTCTTGGCTGGGGGGCGCGCGTAGTACTCCGCCAGCGCGTGTAGCCCGAGCCGGCTGCCGTCGTCGCCGTCGGCTGTGGCATTGTCAAGCCCCTCTAGCAGGGCCTCAACGGCCTCGTCCCCGAGAGCGAGGAGCTGCACCAGCGCCTGCGTCCTCACGGTCGAGTCCGGTGACGCGAGGTCCCTGCAAAGAACGCGCACGGGCGTGTCGTCCTGCGCTTGCCCAACGGGCGGGCCCAGCAACACGGCCCCGACGATCGCGACCATCAGCGAGGGCTTCCCATGCGTCATGTCTCGTTACCCCTCTCGTGTCCCCATGCCCAGCCGGTCTCCCGCAGCGCGATGCCGCGCGCACCGGCGTACACAACCTTCGGTGTGGGGAGGGGGCCTTCCTGCTGCGGGCCTTCGGCCGAGAGCGATGGTGTCTCCTGTGCCCCCG
>CBFDAZ010000087.1:0-11754 GCA_965602825.1 uncultured bacterium | reverse complement strand
GAGCGGGGGCATCTGGCGGGTCGCTGAGGATGGTAGCCGGCGCGCGATGGAGGCGACCTTCGCCACTGAACAGAGCTATCCGTTGCTATTGACCGGTGAGGCGAACTGGGGGCAGTACACGGCTGAGGTTGACCTGCGGCCCCTGTCGTCTGCCGGACCATGCGGCCTGGTGGTCGGGTACCAGCATTCACGGGACTTCCTCGCGCTCGTCCTGACCGAGGGTCGCCTGGCCCTGGTCCAGCGCCGACACGACCAGCTTACGGAGTTGGCTGGCGTGGCGGTGGCCTTCGACTGCGAAACCTACCGGCGGCTCTCCGTGAGTTGCGCCGGGACGACGATTCGGGTGGCCCTGGATCGGGAGGAGCTGTTCGAGGTCAATGACGTGGAGTTCCCGGGTGGCCCGGTGGGCCTGATCGCCAACGCGCCGGCCCGGTTCGCCGATGTCCTGGTGACGGCAGACCGCGAGCAGACCGATCGCGCCACCGAAGGCCGTGAGAGGATGGCGAGGCAGGTCCGCGACCTCCGGCGCCAGTACCCGCAGCCGAAGCTCTGGAAGAAGATACCGACTGCAGGATTCGGTACGGACCGGAACCTGCGGTTCGGCGACATCGACGGCGACGGTGAGATCGAGATCGTCCTGGCCCAACATAGACGTTATCTGGGGAGCGGCGACTACTGCGCGATCACCTGCCTGACCGCCCTTGACCTGGCCGGCGAGGTCCTCTGGCAGGTTGGCACTCCAGAGCCGCAGATCCACGAGACCACGGCCGATTTGTGCTTCCAGCTTCACGATCTTGACGGCGATGGCCGGGCCGAGCTCGTCTACACCCGTGACCTGCGGTTGATCGTCGCCGATGGTGCGACCGGAGAAACGCAGCTCAGTGTGCCGACGCCGGCCACTACGCCGGGCCCGAACGTTGCCGGCGGCTACCCGCTGGCCCGGATCATCGGGGATTGCCTGTACTTCTGCGACTTCTCGGGTGATGGTCGGAGGGACGCGATCGTCCTCAAGGACCGTTACTCCCAGGCCTGGGTCTACGGCCCTGACCTGGAACTGAAGTGGACCCATCGGTGCAAGACGGGGCACTACCCGGCCAGCTATGACGTCACGGGGGACGGACGCGAGGAGCTGATGCTGGGCTACACGCTGCTGTCGCCGGACGGTGAGGTGCTGTGGGAGCTCGATGCCATCGACCATGCCGACAGCATCGTCATGGGGCCGATCCGCGAGGGACGGCCGCCCACCATCGCCCTTGCGGGCAGTGACGCGGGCTTCTTCCTCCTCGACGCTCAGGGCAAGACCCTCCGCCACTACCCCATCGGCCATGCCCAGACCATCTGCGTCGCGAAGCTCCGGTCCGAGACCCCGGGCCTTCAGATTGCGGTCAATACCTATTGGGGGGAGCCGGGGATTACGTTGATATTGGACGACCGGGGCAACGTGCTCGGGGAGTTCGAACCGATGCACTATGCCTGCCTGCTCCAGCCGGTGAACTGGGCTCACGACGACACCGATCTGATATTGCTCTCACCTCACCCCGACGAAGGTGGATTGATCGACGGATACGGGAGGCGCGTGGTGATGTTCCCGGACGACGGCCACCCCGTACTATGCTCGGATGTGAAGGACATTGACGGCGACGGGATCGACGAAGTGCTCGCCTGGGATTACGAGGCCATCTGGATCTACAAACCCGATCCGCCCCCGGAAGAGGATCCCGGTGGTTACCCGCTTCGCAACGCGCTCTGCAATGACTCGAGCTACCGGGGTCAGCTCTCATTCCCGAGGTCCTGAACGTGGCGGGCTAGATTCAGCTCAGTAGGTGGGTCTGACGGCTCGCGCCAGATACAGGGCAACTGAGAGATGGGGGCGCGCCGGGCCGAGGGAACGACCACCACCTCGGGGCCACCGCAAACCAGTCCAGCGGGCGAGGGCGCCCCGCGCTCCCAGCAACGACCCACCTACTCGGCTGGGCTGCACCTGAACGGATCGCCCGCCCTTGCTCGGGCGAGGGGGGCTGTGGTATACTTCGCGGGCCTCGGAGACGAAGGGGAGCAGAGCCGTGGTGCAAGAAGAGAACGCCCCGACGAGCGCTGAGCCGGCCCGAGACCAGAGCACAGGCAGGCCTCCCGTGCTGGACCTGGTGGGTGGCGTGCTCGGGCTCATCGTGTTCTTCGTGGGTATCGCCATCATCGTGTCGGTCTACAGCCGGGCGTCCGCAATGTATGGCGACATTGCTCCGGCCATCCAGCAGGCGTCCATGGGTTCGGATGACGACGCCGACGAGGGGTCTGACAGCGCTGATGCGGGGCCGGTCGTCGCCAGGCCGGGGGGAACGCCGTTGTCGAAGGTCGCTGCGGAGCTTGGTTTCAGGTTCCTCTGGTTGATCCTGATCGCGTTCTTCGGGGCCTTGGTATCGGCCATGGGGGCAAAGCTGGCGGGGGCGTACCGCGGCAAGCGAACATGAAGCTCCACGCGTTCGTCAAGGGACGTGTGCAAGGCGTCGGGTTTCGTTACTTCGTGCTGCATCGGGCGCAGGAGCTGAGCCTGGACGGGTGGGTGAAGAACCTGCCGGACGGACGTGTCAGGGTCGAGGCAGCGGGCTTGCCCGAGGCTCTGGATCGGCTGGAGAAGTTGTTGTGGGAAGGCCCGCCGGGGGCGCGTGTGGTATCGGTGCGAGCGAATCGCACCGACGGCGAGCCGGATGGCGCCGGGTTTCGCCTCGAGTTCTTCTGAGCTTGCGCCGGCGCTTGCTTGCCGGGCCGGAATGCTTTCTGCTATAATCCATCCAACGAACACCGCAGCCACGGACGCAGCACAATTCGCAGCCTGGACCGGGGCACCTCACAATGATACGTTTCGTCGGGGTAAGTCTTGTTTACCCCAACGGCACCCGCGCCCTCTCCGATGTCAATCTCGGTATCGGGAAGGGCGAATTCGTCTTCATAACGGGTGCCTCGGGCAGCGGCAAGTCGTCTCTGCTGCGGCTGGCCTTCCGTGAGGAGGAGCCCACCGAAGGCACGGTGGTGGTGGCCGGGCAGGACGTCGCGGCAATGGACCGATCGCGCGTGCCGTTCCTGCGTCGCCAGATTGGGGTGGTATTCCAGGATTTCCGCCTCCTGCCTCAACTCCCCGTGCGCGACAACGTCGGCTTTGCTCTCGATGTTGTTGGCGCCGGCCGTCGGGAGAAGCACCGGAAGGTGCCGATCGCGCTGGAGTTGGTGGGCCTGCCCCACAAGGCGGACGGCGTGCCCGACGAGTTGTCAGGCGGCGAACAGCAGCGAGTGTGCATCGCCCGTGCGCTGGTGAACAACCCGCCGGTGCTGCTGGCGGATGAGCCGACGGGGAACCTGGACCCGGAGATATCGTGGGGCATTGTACAACTGCTGTCGAGGATCGCGGAGCGAGGGACAACGGTCGTTGTGGCCACCCACGACAAGTACATCGTGGATGGCATGCGCCGGCGAGTGGTCGAGCTGGCTCACGGAGTGGTAGTGAGGGATGTCGCGGGGGGGGCCTACGATCACAATTAACACCATCTCGTTCCTCCTCGGCCAGGCCTGGATGGCGATACGGCGCAACGGCCTGCTCACGGTTGCGTCGATCGCCAACATCGCGGTGTCACTGTCGGTCCTTGGCGGGCTGTTTCTGGTCGCCCTGAACCTGCAGCGCATGGCACGACTGGAGGCCGAGAAGGCGGTCGTTACTGTTGAGTTGAAAGACGACGCCGAGGACGCTGAGGTGGAGGCGCAGGTGTGGCAGGATCCGAGGGTGAGTGAGACCGAGTACGTCACCGCCGAGGAGAATCTGAGGAAGCTGTTCGAGCGGTACGTGCCAAACCCAGAGGCCCTCCAGTATCTGGACAAGAACCCGCTGCCTGACTCGATACGCGTCCGTCCCTCGTCGCCACAAGGTATTGACGAACTGGCGACGGGGCTGGAGAAGATCGATGGCGTAGAACGGGTTCGATACGGTAAGGAAGTAGTGAGCAAGATACTGGTGTTGGCCCGCTCGATCCAGATATCGGGAACCGTACTGCTGGTTCTGATGGCGTTCGCGATGGTGTTGATCGTCAACACGACGATCCGGCTGACCATCTACGCGCGACGCCGGGAGATCAGGATCATGCAGCTTGTGGGGGCGACGAACCGGTTCATCAAGATCCCGTTCGTCTGTGAGGGTCTGTTCCACGGGCTGATGGGCGGTATTCTGGCGGCATCGGTTGTGCTGCTGGTCTACCTCGAGGCACTACGCTACGTCGATACGAACCTGGCGTTTGTACAGCTCCTGTACAGCACCAGACTCCTGGTCCTGTACGGGCTCGGGACGGTCGCCGTGGGCATCCTGGTCGGGGGCACGGGCAGCGCGTTGAGTCTACGGCGCTATTTGCGTCTTGCTTGAGGTGTGGTTTATGCGATCGCGACAGGCCGGGCTACGGGTGCTTGTCCTCGCGGGGCTGGCCAGCCTGGTTCTCCTGCCAGGCGCGAGCGGCCAGAGCCTGTGGAATCGCCTGCGATCGACTCGCAGTCGGAAGACAGCCGTTCAGGAGCACCTCCGTGACGTCAAGGCCGAACAGGCCACCCGTCGGAACACGCTTGTCTCAACCCAACGCCGAGCCCGTCAGGCGAAGGCGGCCTACCATGCGGCAAAGGAGCAGCTTGAGGAAACTCGGGCCAATCTGCGCAAGGCCCGCAAAGAGCACCAAGAGTGCTGCCAGCGGCTGGAGAAGCACGATGTGCTGGTCTGTCACCACCTGAAGGCGATGTACGAGATGGGCGAGCCTTCCTACGTGGAAGTGCTCCTGGACGCGTCCAGTTTCTCGGATTTCGTTGAGCGGGCCGACTACATGAAGCGGGTGGCGCAGCAGGACTCGGCTCTCCTGGTCCAGTACGTGGACGACAAGAAGGAGGCGGAGAAGCTCCGCTGCCAGCTTGAGGCGGATGAGGCGCGCGAGGCCAAGTTGACTCGCGAGCAGCACGAGAAGAAGGTGACCTACGAGTCCGAGGCGGCGAAGGCGGAGAAGCTGCTGAGGAAGGCCAACTCGGAGCGAGCAGCCGCCGAGCGCCAACTGGCGGAGTTGGACCGGGCGTCCAAGGAGATTGAGGGGATGCTCCGCAATCTCCAGACGGGCCGGTCGGGCTCAAGCCTGCGCTACCCCGGCAAGTGGTCGGGGTGGGGGGCGGCGCCTATCCGGGCCAGCTACCGTATCAGTAGCCCATACGGTTGGCGCAACCATCCCATTACCGGCCGCCGCAGCTTCCATGATGGCGTGGACCTTGCCTGTCCTAGCGGCACACCGATCCATGCCGCCGCCAAGGGCCGCGTGGTTCACGCAGGATGGTATGGCCCGTACGGCATTGCGGTGATTGTCGATCACGGGGGCGGCTGGTCCACCCTGTACGGTCACTGCAGTTCCCTGGCAGTCGGCGCGGGGCAGACCGTCTCGGCGGGGCAGGTCGTCGGGAAAGTCGGGTCTACCGGCTGGTCTACCGGACCGCACTTGCACTACAGCGTCCGGAAGTACGGGAAACCGGTCTCGCCCGGGGGAGCCTACTGACAATCCGGCGTCGCGCGAGGCCGAGTGGGTCCAGGCGACGTTTGTGGATATAGGCGGCGTCCGGTAGTCGTCGTGTGCGTCAGATACGAGGTGGGCAGACCCGGTGGGGCGATGGCCGGGTTGCTGACTCTCGGGAGCGTTGTTTGCGCGATGTGAGAGGAGCCCAAGGTGAAAGACAGATCTTCAATCAGGAATAGCCTTACGGTTGTCATGATATCGCTGATCGCCTTCGCGGCGGGCACGTTGGCGGGGGAGCAACTCCACCGCGAGGATATGCTTCGGTGGATCGTCCAGATCGCCCAGCTGGTACCGGGGGCCTACACCTACGACAAGGCCGACAACATCCCGGCGCCCACCGATCTGCGACCCCTGGCGACCTTCTGGGAGGCCCGCAAGGAGCTGAAGAAGCGCTTCTACCGGCCGGTGGAAGACGAGTCCGTGTTGACCTATGGCGCGATCCGCGGGATGTTGGATGCTCTCGGTGACCCGTATACGCGGCTGATGGAGCCGGAGGAGTTCCAGGCCTTCCAGAAGGAGAACGAGGGCAACTTCGAGGGTATCGGCGCCGTGCTCGAAGTTCGCGAGACGGAAGCCGAGAACGGCGAGACGGAGATGGAGATCGTCGTGCAGGCGGTCATCTTCGAGGGGCCGGCGGAGAAGCGAGGCCTTCTGCCGGGCGATATCATCATCGGTGTGGACGATACGCCGATCCGCGGGCTGCGGCTGGACCAGGTCGTTGACCGCATTCGGGGGCCCCAGGGCTCGAGCGTGACGCTGACGGTCGAGCGCGAGGGGGAGGAAGAGCCGCTTGACATACCCATCGTGCGCGACCGGATTGAGTACCCGGTCGTCGAACACGAGATGAAGGCGGGCCAGGTCGGCTACGTCTGGCTCCGCCAGTTCAGTCGTCCGGCTACGGCAAAGATGCGTGTGGCGCTCCGGGAGTTGCTGGATCAGGGGGCGAAGGGCCTGATTCTGGACCTCACCGGCAATGGCGGCGGCCTGCTGGACACGGCGGTCGAGGTCGAGAGCCTGTTCTTTGACGGCGGACCGGCGGCCTTCATCCTCGAGAAGGGAGCGGCGGAGCCGGAGATGCTCGAGGCGAGTCAAGGTACGCTGGTTCCCTCAGAAGTGCCGATGGTCTGCATCGTGACCGAAAGCAGCGCCAGCGCCTCGGAGATCGTGGCGGGAGCGTTGCAGGATCGCAAGCGCGCGACCATTGTCGGCCAGCCCAGCTTCGGCAAGTCCAAGGTGCAGACGATCGTGCAACTGGGGGATGACTCGGCCATGCTGGTCACCACGGCGCTCTGGCTGACTCCGGGCAAGCACGACGTCGGTGAGGAGAAGGAGAGCGGCGAGCGGGGCGTCATCCCCGACGTCGGGTTCGATCCGTGGACCCGCGAGACGAAGCTGACCGGGACCCAGTGGCACGAGCAGCAGGTGGAGAAGGCGCTCCAAGTTCTGAGCAAGGAAATGGCTGAGGCAGGTGTGCGCAGGGAAGCCGTCGGTCCGTCGGCACAGCCCGGGACCTAGCCCATAGGCGGCCTCTCTCAGCGCCCCTCCCCAGCGCGGCGCATCCTCCTCGGGGCCTTACGTCGCCTGGGCGTCCGCTGACGGAGGCCCTATGGCCACCGGGAGGTTTGAGTGCAGACTCGGGCTCCAGAGGATCGGAGAACCTCACGTTGGCGGGCCGCGGCGGTCTTCTTCCGTCGCGCCTTTGTTGCATCGTGCCTCCTCAACATCCTGCTCCTGGCCATCGTCGTGCGCGGGTATGTGAGCCGGAACATGGCTCGCGCGATCCTCATCGATGGCGAGCTAGTGTGCCTGGTGCAAAGCGAGAAGGCCGCCAATCAGGCACGCGAAGCGATCGTTTCGGCCGCCAAGGGCGACTTTGAGGGGGAGGCGAGCCTCAAACAGACCTGGGAGGACAAGCCCTGGCCGGCCAAGGGGGAGAAGGTCTGCACGAACGAAGAAGCGATCGAGCTTCTCGAGCCGAAGCTTGATGTGGTCGTGACGGCCTTTGCCATACAGGTCAAGGGCCGTGACATCCTGGCGGTGCCGAGTCAGGAGACGGCCGAAGAGGTTCTTCGGACGCTGAAGGCGAAGTTCCTGGCCGAAGGTGAGACCCCGCTGGAGCCCCAGAAGTTCGAGGTTGAGCCGGTCATTGCTCAGGTGCAGGTCCCCCCCGACGCGGTGCTCACAGACATCCACACAGCGACCGAGGAACTGCTGCGCGGAACCACCGAACCCCAGAAGTACGTGGTGAAGACTGGCGATTACCCCGAGTCGGTGGCGAAGGCCAACAGCATGACTGTCGATCAACTCTACCGGCTCAATCCGGGACTGAAGGAGAAGGCCGATCGGAACGATATCCACCCTGGCGACGAGTGGACCGTCGCCGGCCCGCGGCCGCGACTGGTGGTCATCACCAAGAAGGAAACGACGCGCATTGTGCCGGTCGCCTTTGACGTCGTCACCAAGCCGCGGGTGTCCGTGCCGAAGGGCGAGGTCCAGGTCGCTCGGGAAGGCAAGGAGGGTCGGAAGAAAGAGTGGATACAGGCGACCTGGCGCAACGACCATATTGTGGCGGAATCGGTTAAGGTGAGCCGCAAGGAGATCATCGAGGAGCCGCAGGAGAAAAGGGTCTTCAAGGGTACCGGGCCTCCCGCCTCTTCGGGTTAGCAGGACAGCAGTGGGCCAGCGCGCTCTCCAGCTAGCTGAGTCATCTCTTACCCCGCGCGGAGTTCGAGGGAATCGATGCAGACCATCGTTGCCGACCACGCCGGCTTCTGTTTTGGCGTTCAGCGGAGCGTCGAGATGGCCGAGAAGGCCTTGGGCGACCGCGAGGAGTTGGTGTGCGTCGGGCCGCTGATCCACAATCGGCAGGTGGTTGCCGGACTGGAAGCTCAGGGCCTGTGCGTCGTGCACTCAATGGATGAGGTAACCTCGGGGACGGCAGCGATGATCCGGGCGCATGGCACCGGACCGGCAGCCTACGAGGACGCGGAGAGCCGGGGCATTACGCTGATCGACGCCACCTGCCCCTTCGTGCAGCGGGCTCAGCGGGCGGCCGCTTCGCTGGCCGACGAGGGCTATCAGGTGCTCGTGGTCGGCGAGCGAGACCACCCGGAGGCGCAGGGGATTGTGGAGCACTCGGGCGGGCGCGCGACCGTGGTCGAGGACCCGGCCGAAATCGAGGAGTTCCCCGTCGCTCAACGAGTGGCCGTTGTCGCGCAGACGACCCAGAGTTCGACGAAGTTCGCGCAGGTGGTGGCGGCGGTTGTGCCCCGGGCACGGGACATCAAGGTCGCCAACACGATCTGCGATGCGACGAGCCAGCGCCAGCAGGCCGCACTCGACGTTGCGCGGGAGGTCGATCTGATGCTGGTCATCGGTGGGCGCCACAGCGCCAACACAACGCGCCTGGCGGAGCTCTGTGCCGCCATCGGCGCGCCCACGCATCACGTCGAGTCCCCTGACGAGATCAAGCAAGAATGGTTCCAGGGAGTCGAACGGGTCGGGGTGACCGGTGGCGCGTCAACACCCGTGTCGGCGATTGCAGAGGCGGTTGCACGCGTCGAGCGACTGGCTGCGGAGGGGGAGTGACGGGAACGAGAACGAGGCCCGAACCTGCCGGCCCGGGCCCCGTAGATCGCGTCCGGCTGTCTGCTTACTCGGGCGACTCCTCGGTGATCTCCGGAAGATCGGCGGGCCCCCAGCCGGCGCCGTAGGCCTGGCCGGCAGCGCCGAACAACTCCAGGTATTCCCGGATAGCGTCGGAGATGTACTCCATTCCCCGGTCGAAGACCTTGCGGAAGTCCTTCTGGTCCGGCTTCTCCTCAAGCCGTTCTTTGGTTCCCTTCAGCAGCATCATGCTGAGCCGCGTGGCCACGTTGACCTTGCAGACCCCCAGCTGGCAGGCCTTCTTGACGTCGTCCAGCTTGATGCCGCTCGCGGCGTGAAGTACGTACGGGATATCGACGGCCTTCATGAGCTCCTCGAGCAGGCCGAGGTTCAGGCGCGCGCCCTGGCCCTCCATCCCGTGGATCGCCCCGATCGCCACGGCCATGCTGTCGCACTTGGTCTTCTCGTGGAAGTCCTTGGCCTTGTCGGGATGGGTGCACCAGTCGTCTACCTTCTTCTGCTCCTCGGGGCTGAGGATGTCGTAGACGTTGTCCACCTCGCCCTTGCGGAGGGAGTCGAGTTTCTCTTCCCCGAGGTCGAAGTCTTCGATCTTGGGCACGATGCCCAGCTCGGCCTCAACGGGGACCGCGGCTGCGTGCGCTACGCGGGTGATCAGTGCAGTGGTGTCCACGTTCTCCTCGTACGACAGCTTCGAGCCATCGAACATCAGGGAGGTGAACCCGGCGGCCAGGCACTGGCAGTTCTGCTCGAAGCTGGTGCCGTGGTCGAGGTGCAGGGCGACCGGAACCTTGACGTTCTCGGCACCGGCCTTCACCATCGCCGACGCATAGTGGAGCCCGGCATACTTGATGGCGCCCTGGCTGACCTGCAGGATGACGGGAGCATCCATGTCGTCGCAGGTCTCGAGAACGGCTTTCACCGACTCGAGGTTGTTGGCGTTGAAGGCGCCAATGGCGTACCCGACCTTGCGGGCCCTTTTGAGCATCTCTCGGCTTGTGACGAGTGGCATGTGGATCTCATCTCCTTACGAGTAACGGTAGCAATGTCCCAGACGTGAGACGGACCAACGGCGTCGGCCAGGAAGACTGACAGCGCATAGCAGGTGCTGTGCGGGAACTCATTGGTGAGTGCTACCAGCCTGGATCGTCCGCTCCGTGGCGCTTCCCTTCCAGCAGTTCCTCCACCTCCTCGCGTGTCGGCAGAGCGGGGATGGCCCCGTTCCCGGTAGCCGTAATGGCGGCAGCCGCATTGGCGAAGCTGCAGATCCGCTCCAGGTCCGCCGGCCCGAGGTCCCCCAGGTCGTCCTCAGTCTCATCCAGGCTCAAGAGAACCCCGGCCACGAAGGCATCGCCGCACCCGACCGTATCCACGACGTCAACCGCGAAGCCAGGGGCGCCTCCCCGGCCGTTAGAGTGATGGAAGTAGTATCCATCCTTGCCGAGGGTCACCGTGACGAGCTCGGGCCCAAGGTCAAACAACGCCTCTGCCCCCTCGGCCACCTCCTTCTGCCCGGTCAGGAACTCCAGTTCGGTGTCGTTCACCTTCACGATGTCCACGATCTCGAGAGCCAGCGTCATCTGATCCAGGGCGTCCTTCTCACTGGGCCAGAGCGGGGGGCGAAGGTTGGGATCGTATGACACCAGCAGGCCATTATCCCGGGCGATCTTGACCGCCTCGTAAGTCGCCGTTCGCGCCGGCTCGTGGATGGTCGTGATGGAGCCGAAGTGGAATATCTCGGCGCCGGCTATGTAGCTGTGGGACAAATCCTCGGGCTGCAGGAGCTCATCGGCGCCGCGCTGTCCGTGGAACAGGAAGTCGTGGTCCCCGCCCTCCTTGAACGCGACGAAGGCGAGACGCGTGAACTCCTCATCGGTCTTCAGGAACTGCGAGGTGTCAACGCTGCAGTCGTGGAGCGTCTCGTCCAGGCAGACCCCCCACGGGTCGTTGCCGACCTTGCCGATGAACCCCACGTCCGCGCCCAGGATGCCAAGTCCGGCCGCCACATTGGCGGGCGCCCCTCCGGGCGCTTTCTCGAAACCGGGAGCATGGGCGAGATCGCCCACCGCTTGAGCCACCATATCGATCAGGGCTTCGCCAAGACACACGATGGTAGGCATCGTGTATGAGTCACTCCTCTCAGACAGGCTGGCTGGAAGGTCCGGCCCGCGGGCGCCACGAGGTTCCCCGGACGGCATCGGCTGGACTACAAGGCGGGTATGCGACTGCTGTTCTCTAGAACAGCATACCGCTCCTGCACGTCCTCCCACGTCGTTGCGGCCAGTGCTCCGACGCCCAGCGCCTCGACACAGAACGAAGCAAGGACGGTCCCCACGGCTGCCGCCCGCACCAGGTTTTCGGTGCTGGCATCTCCGGCTTGGGCCAGATAGCCGATCATGCCTCCGGCGAACGAATCGCCGGCGCCGGTGGTGTCCACGACCTTGGTGGTCGGAAAGGGCGGAACGAAGTGGCAGCCGGCCTCCGTCCACAGGAGCGCGCCGTGCTCACCCTTCTTAATCACACAGCAGTTGGCTCCCATCCTGCGCGTCTTCTG